>NZ_JBYCKQ010000024.1:0-43833 GCF_057473465.1 Acidithiobacillus sp. TH-A117 | reverse complement strand
AAATTGAATATGATAAAATTGATCGTTTGCGCGGGTTGGACGTGGTGTTCACTACCACCGCCAAGAATGATGAAGAGGGCCTTGGGCTGTTAAAAGCTTTCAAGATGCCCTTCCGGTCTTGAAGGGAGTTTGACGCGTGGCAAAAAAATCATTGATTGCAAAGTCCGAAAGGACCCCAAAGTTTAAGGTGCGTGCGTACCACCGCTGCAAATTGTGCGGACGTTCACGTGGTTACTATCGGAAGTTTGGCCTTTGCCGTTTGTGTCTGCGTAAGCATGCTTCGGCGGGTTCGATTCCCGGTATTGTTAAAGCGAGTTGGTGAGGAAACACGATGAGCGTAACGGACCCTATTGCTGATATGCTTACGCGCATTCGTAATGCGCAACAAGTCAACAAGGCAAAAGTATTAATTCCTGCTTCCAAATTGAAAAGGGCGATCGCCCGGGTTCTGGTGGAAGAAGGCTACATAAGCGACTTCCGAGAAGAAACACTGGATGGACATCCTGTGTTGAATCTGACTCTCAAATATTACGCCGGTGCTGGCGTCATTGCTGAGATCCGTCGGGTAAGCAGACCGGGAGTGCGTATTTATCGCGGTGCAGAAGACCTTCCAAGAGTTCGGGATGGCTTTGGTATCGCTATCATTTCCACATCGCAGGGTATCATGACTGATCGTGCGGCGCGTAGCGCCGGGATTGGTGGTGAAGTACTCTGCGTCGTCTCTTAAAGGGGAAAAGGTATGTCGCGAGTAGGGAAACAACCCGTTACTCTTCCCAAGGGCGTGGAGGTGCATATTGCTGACCAGCGTTTGCATGTGAAGGGACCCAAAGGACAAATGTCGGTACCTTTTCACTCCAGTGTGTCTCTCCAGGTTGAAGAAGGTGTTGCGACCTTGGATTGGATAGAAGGTCAAAATGCTTTTGCGGGTACTATGCGGGCTTTGCTCAATAACATGGTGCATGGTGTTTCGGTGGGTTTTGAGCAGAAGCTCGAAATCATCGGCGTCGGTTATCGTGCCCAGGCTAAAGGTAGAACCTTGAGTTTGAGTCTGGGTTTTTCGCACCCCGTGGATTACCCCGTGCCTGAAGATATTACGATTGAAACGCCTACCCAGACGGAAATCGTGATCAAGGGCATCGATAAACAGAAAATTGGCCAAATTGCTGCAGACATCCGTGCTTATCGTCCTCCTGAACCCTATAAGGGTAAAGGGGTGCGTTATGCCGGTGAAAATGTCCGTCGTAAAGAAGCCAAGAAGAAATAATGGTTGAGGCAGGTGAATGATGAATAAAAATGTATCCAGACTTCGTCGTGCCCGGAAAACCCGTGCACGGATTGCCTCACAGGCCAAGCCGAGACTCTGCGTCTTTCGTTCCGGCAAGCACATTTATGCGCAAATCATTGATGACTCCAAAGGGGTTGTCATTGCCCAGGCGTCCAGCGTTGAAGGCGAAGTACGCGCTACCATGCCGCGCGGCGCGGACGTGGCTGCTGCCGTGACCATCGGTCAACGGGTAGCGGCCAAAGCATTGGCTGCAGGGGTAAAGGAAGTGGCCTTTGACCGAAGCGGTTATCGTTATCATGGTCGGGTGCGAGCCCTGGCCGATGCCGCCCGTGAGGGCGGGTTGTCGTTCTGACGGAGATCTGAAAAATGGCAAGGGAAAATCGGGATAATCAACCCAGCGATGGTATGCAGGAGAAGTTAATCCATATCAATCGTGTGTCCAAAGTGGTCAAAGGCGGTCGGCAATTCGGTTTTGCGGCGTTGATGGTAGTGGGTGATGGCGATGGTAAAGTCGGTTTCGGACGTGGTAAAGCCAAGGAAGTACCGGCAGGTATCCAGAAAGCCACTGATCAGGCGCGTCGGTGGATGACCCAGATTCCCTTGATGCGGGGCGGTACCATTCCATATCCTGTGGAAGGACGTCATGGCGCAGCGCGAGTCATGCTGCGACCTGCTCCTGAGGGAAGTGGTGTTATTGCCGGTGGAGCCATGCGTGCGGTGTGCGAAGCGGTTGGTTTACGGAATGTGGTGGCCAAATCTTTGGGATCCAACAATCCTATTAACGTCGTGCGTGCAACTTTCGATGCATTCAACAAGCTTTCCAGCCCGCAGGCAATTGCCATGAAGCGCGGCAAGAGTCTCAAGGAAATTCGTGGTGAGGGGGGTCATGATGAGTAAACAGTTACGCATCACGCTGGTGAAAAGTTTAATTGGTGTGACCGAAAAACATCGTCGAGTCATTAGCGGTTTGGGCCTGCGTCGTACCAACCATACCGTTGAACGTCCGGATACCCCGGAAATCCGTGGCATGGTCAATAAAGTGCCTTACCTTTTGCGCTGGGAAGAGTTGTCATGAAATTAAATACAATTGCGCCTGCAGAAGGTGCAAAAAAAGATCGTCGTCGTGTTGGTCGTGGTATTGGCAGTGGCCTCGGCAAAACTGCCGGACGCGGTCATAAGGGTCAGCATGCCCGTTCTGGTGGTTATCATAAGGTGGGTTTTGAGGGTGGTCAGATGCCCTTGCAGCGGCGGATTCCGAAAAGAGGTTTTCGCAACACCCTGGGTGCGCGTAGTTGTGAGGTGACCCTGACTCAGCTCGAAAATGCCGCTATTGATGGTCTGGTGGATATGGAAGGACTGCTGCTGCGGCGCATTGTGCGCGGTAACCCGGATGTGGTCAAAGTCATCATGACCGGCGAATTGACTCAGGCTATTACGGTGCGGGGCTTGCGAGTGAGCGCAGGTGCCAAGGCCGCTATCGAAAATGCTGGTGGAAAGGTCGAAGAATAATGGCCGGGTTACGTAATATTGCAGGTGCCGCTCAGGGTGCTGGTAAGATCAATGAATTACGTAACCGCATTCTTTTTTTGCTGGGTGCTTTGCTGGTATTCCGTATTGGCGCTCACATTCCCGTTCCGGGCATCGATCCTGCGGCGATGTCTTCTTTTTTTAATGCGCAAAGAGGCACCATCCTGGGCATGTTCAACATGTTTTCCGGCGGAGCCTTATCTCGCCTGACGGTTTTTGCCCTGGGAATCATGCCTTACATCAGTGCCTCCATCATTTTTCAGTTGGCGGGTTCGGTCTTCCCCAAGCTCGAAGAACTGAAAAAAGAAGGGGAATCCGGTCGCCGTAAAATTACCGAATATACGCGTTATGCCACTGTGGGTCTGGCCCTGATGCAAGGTCTTGGTATTGCCGTGGCCATTGAAAAGATGCACGCCGGCCATGTGCCCGTAGTCATTGATCCGGGTCCTTTGTTTTTGTTTACCACCACGATTTCTCTGGCTTGTGGAACCGTATTCCTGATGTGGATTGGGGAACAGATTACCGAGCGTGGTATTGGCAACGGCATCTCTCTGATCATTTTTGCCGGGATTGTGGCTGGCTTGCCCGATGCGATTGGTACCACTTTTGAATTGATGCAGACCGGTCAGTTTCAGCCGCTGTTTGTAGTGGCTCTCTTTGTGCTGGCACTGCTGGTAACGGGATTCGTGGTATTCATGGAAAGCGCACAAAGGCGGGTCCCCATCCAGTATGCCAAGCGCCAGGTCGGGCGTAAGATTTATGGCGGGCAAAGTACCCATATGCCCCTCAAGGTGAATATGAGTGGTGTGATTCCCCCTATTTTCGCTACCAGTATTCTGCTGTTACCCGCCACTCTTTCGGGTTGGTTCGCCAACGTTCCTGGCATGGAATGGCTGGCCCGTTTCGGCCAGGCGCTGAGTCCCGGGTCAGCGCTGTATGTGGTTGTCTTTACAACGGCAATTGTGTTTTTTGCGTTTTTCTATACGGCAATGGTCTTCAATCCCCGGGATACGGCCGATAACCTCAAAAAATCGGGGGCTTTTGTGCCGGGTATTCGTCCTGGTGAACATACGGCCCGGTATATGGACAAGATTCTGACCCGTCTGACTCTCTGGGGTGCGATTTATCTAACCTTGGTGTGTCTGTTGCCAGAGTTCCTGATTGTTGAGTACAACGTGCCTTTCTATCTGGGCGGTACCAGCCTCCTGATCGTGGTAGTAGTGATGATGGATCTCATGGGTCAGATTCAGAGTCATCTCCTTACCCATCAATATGAAGGGTTGATTCGCAAGAATCCCCTCGGCGGACGTTGAGCTTGGCCAGACACATTATTTTTCTGGGAGCCCCGGGAGCCGGTAAAGGAACGCAGGCACAGCGTCTTTCTCAGGAATTGCACTTGCCTCATGTCTCCACCGGTGATATGCTCCGCGCCTCTGTTCAGTCTGGCAGTGAGATTGGTCGCCGGGCAGCAGCAGTGATGGATTCCGGGGCCTTGGTCAGTGACGACATTATCATGGGTATTGTTGCCGAACGTTTGACCTCGGAAGATGCGCTTGCTGGTGTGATATTTGATGGCTTTCCGCGTACCGTGTACCAGGCCAATGCCCTGGATGCGTTACTGGAGCGCGGCGAAAGTCAGATTGCGGCGGTGCTGCATATCGCGCTGGATGATGAAGAAATAGTGGAGCGACTGTCTGGAAGACGAGTTTGTTCCGGCTGCGGCGCCATTTATCATGTGCGATATCATCCTTCACAGGTAAGTGCTGTGTGTGATGTATGTGGTGCTGATTTGGTTCAGCGTGAAGATGATCAGCCGGAAGTCATCAGGAAACGGTTGGCCGTTTATCAAGCGGAAACCGCGCCCTTGGTCGCTTATTATCACGATCGTCCTGCCTACCATCGCATCGATGGTCATGGTGAGACGGACGAGGTTTTTGCCAGAATCGTGAAAGCGGTGAGGGAAACAGATTAGATGTCGAAAGAAGATACTCTGGAAATGCAGGGTGAGGTCATTGAAAACTTGCCAAGTGCCACCTTCAAGGTGCGTCTCGAAAATGGCTATGTCGTCAATGCCCATATATCTGGGAAAATGCGGATGCATTATATCCGCATTCTCCCTGGAGATAAGGTGACCGTAGAAATGACGCCCTATGATTTAACCAAGGGTCGCATTATATATCGTGCCAAATAGGGGAATGTGATGAAAGTAAGGGCGTCAGTAAAAAAACTTTGTCGTAATTGCAAGATTGTCCGCCGTAACGGTGTGGTACGGGTTATTTGTGTGGAGCCCCGTCACAAGCAGCGTCAAGGTTAAGGCGGCTAAATTTATCAGTCTGTGGGCTTGTCCCACTTGGTCTTTTGGAGGAATTGCGGATGGCCCGCATTGCTGGTGTAAATATTCCAAACAACAAGCAAATTGAAATTGCCTTGACGTATATCTATGGGATTGGCAGGAACCGTTCGCAACGTATTTTGACGGCGGCGGAGATTGCTTTTGACATGCGCGTCAAGGACATCAGCGAACCGGAGCTGGAACGCATTCGTACCGAGGTAGCCAAGTTTCTGGTTGAGGGTGATCTTCGCCGTGAGGTCACCATGAACATCAAACGTTTGATGGATCTCGGCTGCTATCGTGGTATTCGGCACCGTCGTGGACTTCCGGTTCACGGACAACGCACCAAGACGAATGCACGGACCCGTAAAGGTCCTGCCAAGTCGATCACTCGTTAACTAGGAAGATTCCGGTAATGGCGAAAACACAGACAAACTCCCGCGTGCGGAAGAAAGTTAAAAAGAACGTACTCGACGGGGTCGCGCATATTTATGCGTCCTTTAACAATACGATCATCACCATCAGTGACCGTCAGGGTAACGTCCTGACCTGGGCAAGTTCAGGTGGTTCGGGTTTCCGTGGGTCGCGCAAAAGCACCCCCTTTGCCGCTCAGGTGGCAGCGGAAAATGCCGGAAAAAAGGCGCAGGAATATGGTGTCAAGAATCTGGATGTAGAAGTGCGTGGCCCTGGACCGGGTCGGGAAAGTACGGTTCGGGCTTTGCATTCTATCGGCTTTCGCATTGCGAGTATTCGCGACGTCACGCCGATTCCCCATAACGGCTGCCGTCCGCCTAAAAAGCGGCGTGTTTAAATTTTAGGTGGAGGTTGTTAGTGGCTAAATATACGGGTCCCAGTTGTCGTTTATGCCGCCGTGAAGGTGGCAAGCTCTTTCTGAAAGGCGAAAAATGCTTTTCGGATAAATGCCCTGTGAGTATTCGTGCCTATGCGCCGGGTCAGCATGGTCAGCGCCGGGGAAGAGTCAGCGAATACGGTGGTCAGCTGCGTGAAAAGCAGAAGATTCGCCGGATTTATGGCGTTCTCGAAGGTCAATTCCGGCGTTACTTTGAACAAGCCAGTCAGAAGCGCGGTGTGACCGGTGAGACCTTGCTGCGCTTGTTGGAACTGCGTCTGGATAATGTGGCTTATCGTCTGGGTTTTGGCTCTTCCCGTGCCGAAGCTCGGCAAGTGGTTCGCCATGGTCATGTGCTGGTGAATGGCCGCCGTGTGGATATTCCTTCTTATCAAGTGCGGGCCGGAGATGTGGTGAGTGTGGCAGAATCTGCTCGTCAGCATGTGCGCATTGTTTCGGCGGTTGAGGCGGCGGGCGGTCGTGGTTTCCCGGAATGGGTGAGCATGGATGCGGCGTCGCTCAGTGCCACGATCAAGGCCGTACCGGCACGTGAAGATATCGCACCGGATTTGAACGAACAGGTCGTCGTGGAGTTGTACTCTAAGTAAGACCGGGGGTTGAGGAAAGCTTATGACTGATGTTGGTGATCTGTTACGCCCCCAGGGCGTAGAAGTTGAAGAAATTTCCGCACGTCGGGCGCGCCTGTCTTTGGGGCCTCTGGAACGTGGCTTTGGCCACACTCTGGGCAGTGCTTTGCGACGCATTCTGCTTTCCTCTCTCAAGGGAGCTGCCGTTACTGAGGTAGAGATTGAAGGCGTTCTGCATGAATATTCCAGCATCGAAGGGGTGCAGGAAGACGTCGTGGATATTCTGCTCAACCTCAAAATGCTGGCAGTGCGTTCCCAGGGGCACGGTGATGTGCAAGTAAAGTTGCACAAGCGTGGACCCGGGGTGATGACTGGCGCTGATATTGTTTCCGAGCACGGGATTGAAGTTGCTAATCCTGATCAGGTGATCGCCACCCTGACCCGTGATGTCGAATTGGTCATGCATCTGCGTATTGACGACGGGCGAGGCTATGATGCCGCTGCCAGCCGCCGCCAGAATCACGAAAAACGGATTGGGGTCATGGCTCTGGATGCCAGCTTCAGCCCGGTTTTGAAGGTTAGCTATCAGGTTGAAAATGCGCGTGTGGAACAGCGTACTGATCTTGACCGGCTGATCCTGGATGTGGAGACCAATGGAGTGGTTGATCCGGTGTGGGCGATTCAGGAAGCTTCACGTATCCTCCGTAGTCAGTTGGGGGTGCTGGCTGGTGCTGAAAACCAGCAAGCTCCCGAAGCTTCCCAGGCACAGGGGGGGCAGGATCAGATGCCCTTGCTGGTACGCCCGGTAGATGATCTGGAGTTGACGGTTCGTTCTGCCAATTGCCTGAAAGCAGAGGATATTTTTTATATTGGTGATTTGGTCCAAAAATCCGAGCAGGAACTGCTGAAAGCGCCCAATCTCGGCAAAAAATCACTCACCGAAATCAAGGAAGTGCTGGTTGCCCATGGTCTCAGTCTGGGTATGCGTATCGAGAACTGGCCTCCGGAAAACCTGCCGCCGGTTGCCGGGCGCAATGCAGACGTTGATGTTAACGGCTAATGTTCAGAATTTGGTAGAAGGAATGGGTTATGCGTCATCGCAAAAGTGGTAAACAATTAAACAGAAATAGCAGCCATCGTCAGGCCATGTTTGCCAACATGATGGTGTCCTTGTTTCACCATGAGCGTATTGTGACCACGCTCCCCAAAGCCAAGGAACTGCGGCGTTTTGCGGAGCCCATGATTACGCTCGCGAAAGAAGCCACGGTTGCCAAACGGCGTTTGGCTTTCTCGCGCTTGCGCGACCGCCAGGCGGTGGTCAAGCTTTTTGACGATCTGGGACCTCATTATGCAGCCCGCCCCGGTGGCTATCTGCGTATTGTCAAATATGGTTTCCGCGCCGGTGACAATGCTCCCCTGGCGATTGTGGAGCTGGTGGATCGGCAGGCAGTCGCTGACGCTTCCTGATGCTTTAGCTTTGCGCTAAGCACCCCATCTGGCCAGTGACAACAGTCCTGGCCGATTTTGTTTAACGATCCGTCTTATTCTGCTACACATTCAACAGCACTTTGTACTATATTGGTGAGGTATCGCTTTTCTGGCGATATGCAACCAAAAGGAGTGATGTATGCAGAAGTTGACCCGTCGTGAATGGTTCAAATCTAGTGGGAAGGTTGTTATTGCCGCAGCCGTGGCGCCTGCGGTTCTGGCTAACGTGGCCGAGGCTGCGACCAGCAAGGCTACACAGGCATCGGTACAATATGTAACACACCCCAACGGCAAGGAAATGTGCAGCAATTGCAAGTTCTTCATTCCCGGGGCCAAGCCCAATGAAGATGGAGCCTGCAAAGTGGTCGCCGGTAAAATCAGTCCGCGCGGTTACTGCACCATTTATATGCCCAAAAAATAATCTGACCGCTTACTGCTGTCCGGTACTGCCGAAGCCGGCACTACCTCTTTCGGTGGCAGCAAAGCTTTCAACCACCAGAATTTTCGGCCGGATAACGGGGACCAGTACCATCTGTGCCACCCGCTCTCCGGGCTCGATGATGATTGCTTCCCGCCCGCGATTCCATAGGGACATTTTGACCGGTCCCTGATAATCCGCATCAATGACACCGGTAAGATTACCTAACACCAGTCCGCGATGACCGAGTCCCGAACGTGGGAGTAGCAATGCGGTGACTCCGGGATCCGCGATATGCATGGCAAAACCTGCGGATACGAGTTCCACGGTGTTCGGTAACAGATGTAAGGGGGTTTCCAGACTGGCCCGTAAATCCATGCCGGCAGCGTCTTCACTGGCATAGTGCGGAAGTGGCCAAAGCGCGCCGATGCGCGGGTCAAGAATGCGAATTCGTAACTGTTCCATGTTGTTCGGTAACCTTTGAAGCGAAGTGATTTTCTGCGATATGGCGGATCAGGTGTCTGGCCAGGTCGATTTTGCTGCAGGTCGGGATTTCGGTCAGATCTGACCCCTCAAGAATGCTACAGGCATTGCTCTCAGCACCCATTCCCGTGTTGCTCTGGCTGATGTCGTTGATGACCATGATGTCCGCGCCCTTGCGCGCCGCCTTGTTGCGCGCCGAGTCCAGATGATCCCGGGTTTCTGCCGCAAACGCGACGATGAGACGCGGGCGTCGGACATGTTGATGCACGCTTGAGACTATATCTGGATTCACAGTTAACGTCAGCTGTTCCGCTATGGCCGTTTTGGGGAGTTTTTCTGTGCTTTGCAGTGCCGGGCGATGGTCGGCGACGGCTGCATTAGCAATGAATAAATCTGTGGGAATTGCCAAAGCCCGCAGTGTGGCTTCGAGCATTTCCTGTGCAGAAGTGACATTTTCCCGTAATACGCCCGGAGGGGTTGCTTCTTGGCTGGGGCCGCTGATGAGCTGCACCCGGGCACCCGCTTCGGCACAGGCCCGGGCCAGGGCAAAGCCTTGCTTGCCGCTGGCGCGATTACTCAGACCCCGGGCGGGATCCAGGCTTTCCCAGGTCGGCCCTGCGGTAATGAGCACCTGTTTCCCGGCGAGAATTTTTGGCGCCAGCGCCAGACGGAGTTGTGCAACGATCTGTTCCGGTTCCAGCATCCGCCCTGTACCTTCTTCACCGCAGGCCAGTGCTCCGGCTTCCGGCCCGAGAAGCTGCACCCCATATTCGCAGAGCTGCCGCGCATGCGCCTGGGTTGCAGGATGTGCCCACATGCTGGCATTCATGGCCGGTGCCAGAAAAATCGGTGCGCGGGTAACCAGCAACAGGGTGCTGAGCAGATCATCGGCGAGGCCCAGGGCAAAACGGGCCAGACTGTGAGCGGACACCGGGGCGACGACAACGGCGTCCGGCCAGCGCGCCAGACGAATGTGATCCATCGCCGCTTCTTCTTCGGCGGCAAACAAATCCTGACGCACCGCTTGACCACTCAGGGCTTGTAAGGTGATGGGGGTGACAAACTGGCCCGCACTGCGGGTCATCACCACCCTTACCTCCACGCCCAGCCGGGTCAGTTCGCGGACGATTTCCGGGCTTTTATACGCGGCGATGCTGCCACAAATTCCCAGCAGAATTCGTTTGCCAGCCAGGGGTTCAGTCGTGTTGAATAGGCTTCTCATGATAATCCCAGTGTAAGGGAAGGGGGGAGCAAATGGCTATTACTGATTGGCCGGTGGACGAGCGTCCCCGGGAGAGGTTGCTGCAGAAAGGTGCCCAGAGTTTGTCGGATGCCGAGTTGTTGGCGATTTTTTTGCGAGTCGGGGTGGTGGGCAAAAGCGCGGTCGATGTATCCCGGGAATTGCTGCAGAATTTTGGCGGGTTACGTGCTTTGTTGACCGCAACCCGCGCCCAGTTCTGCGCGCATCATGGCATGGGTGATGCAAAATATGCTTTACTGCAGGCGGTATTGGAGATGGGACGTCGACATCTGGCGGAAGAATGGCAACGGGGTACTTGTCTGGATTCGCCGCAACGGGTGCGCCAGTATTTGTCGGCCAGTTTGCGTGATCGCTGCCGGGAAATATTCGCTGTGATTTTTCTGGATAACCGGCACAGGGTTCTAAAGCTGGAAGAAATGTTTTCGGGGACTATTGATGGTGCGACGGTGCATATCCGGGAAATCCTGAAGCGGGCATTGGAACTGAACGCGGCCGCTTTGATCGTCGCTCATAACCACCCCTCCGGAGTGGCGGAGCCCAGCTCAGCGGATCTGGCGTTGACCCGGAGGCTGGAAAGTGCCATGCAATTGCTGGAGCTGCGCTTGCTGGATCATTTTATTGTGGGCGATGGGGAGCCCTTGTCCCTGCGCGAGCAGGGTGGCTGGTGAATAAAAACCAGCCCATCTGGCGACGTGCCCGTTATGCCCTGCGCGGGCTCGGTATGGCCGCCCGGGAGGAAGCCAGTTTTCGTGCGGAATTATGGGCTCTGTTGGGCGCCGTGCTGTTTTTGATATGGGTCCATGCTTCCCTGTGGTGGTGGGGACTGGCCTTACTGCTCATGGCATGCTGCTGGCTGCAGAGTTGCTGAATACTGCGGTGGAGTCCCTGGCTGATCTGGTCAGCCCGGAATTTCACCCCTTGGTGGCCCGTGCCAAAGATTGTGGGGCGGCAGCCGTGTTTGTACTCAGTACTGTCGGCGTGTTTTTGGCATTGCTGCTCTTGTGGCAGCACTTCCATGGAGGTGCCGGGTAAGATGGGCGTATTTTACCCGGTGGGCGGTTACTGCCTATAATAGTTCTATATGCAGGCTGAGCTGGTATTTATGGTGGCCGGCAGCTCGTCAGTGATTTTCAATATGCAGGGAGGAAAAATGGGTATTGACGCAGGCATTACCGTTATTGCCATCGTCATGATCATTATTTTGCTGATCATCGCGGTGACTGCGGGCGTATTTATCCGCACCTTTCTGCGCCTGGAAAGGTTGCTGGCCCGTGCCGAACAGGATGTCGGTCCCCTCATTTTTGAGCTCAAGTCAGCACTGGCAGACATCAAGAAAATGACCCAGGTGGGTCGGGCACAAATGAGCAGGGTGGATTCCACAATGAAATATCTCAGTCGGGAAATCATGGAAACCACCGAAACCCTGGTTCAACCAGTGCAGGAACTCGGTATGTGGTACCGGGCGTTGCGCACTGGCTGGCGCTATTTTTCACGAAAACGGTAAAGCCGGAAACGGCGAGGAGCAAGCCATGAGAAACGCGGAAGGTTTTGTAGTGGGCATTCTGGTAGGCGCAGTGGGTGCCTTGCTGTTGGCACCGGCCAGTGGTGCGGAAACCCGTCAGGAGATACGCAGGGCCATGGACAAGGGTAAAGAGCGCTTTTACAACCTTGAATCATTGGCAGAAGAACGTATTGGTGTGCTGATTGACGAAATACAGGAAAAAACCGCCAGACTGATGGATGCCGGCGGCGATTTGATGGAGTCCAAGCGCGAGGATCTGCTGGAGGCTATTCAGGTAGCCAAGCGGGCATTGGCGGAGGAAAGGGATATTCTCACGCGCAGCACGCGTGCCCGGCGCGAAATTCTGCTGGAAGAGGAAGAGGACGCCTGAGCAGCAGCGGCTGGAATGCGGCTCTTTTTATGGTGTAATCAATCATTTCATGGTGCGGTAGCGGGTGGGGACGGCTATGATGTGCAGGCCGAATTTTTAAGGAGATACAGATGGCTGATAAATTGTTGATGGTTATGGTAAATACCGATCCTTCCAATCCCCAGGAGCTGGGTGCACCTTTCTTCCAGGCGACGGTGGCTGCGGCCATGGATTTTGATGTGGAAGTGGTGCTGACCGCCCGTGCTGGCGAACTGGCCAAAAAGGGCGTGGCTGAAAAAATGTTTGTGATGCCCGGCAGCCCCAAGAGCGTCTATGATTTCATCAAGGACGCCCATGAAGCTGGCGTGAAGTTCTTTGTTTGTACCCCCACCCTCGAACTGTGGGACTGCACCAAGGAAGATCTGATTCCTGAAGTATCTGACGTAGTCGGTGGCGCTTATGTAATCGAACAGGCCATGGACGACGACGTGGTCACCTTTACCTATTGATGCCAAGATGACACCGACCCATTTGGGACCCGCTGAGCACCTGTTCAGTGCGGAAGAGGTGGAAGCGGCCATCCAGAGGATGGCCGTTGCCATTAATAAAGACCTTGAACATCTGACGCCGCATCGTCCGATAGTGCTGCTCTGTGTGCTGACTGGTGCGATTGTGGTGGTAGGGCAACTCATGCCTCATTTGCATTTTCCCATGACCCTGGATTGTGTGCAGGTCAGTCGCTATGGTTCAGAAACCAGTGGTGGCGAATTACAGTGGCGCACCCGGCCCAAGGAACCCCTCGCGGGTGCCATTGTGTTGCTGGTGGATGATATTCTTGATGAGGGGATTACCCTCAAATCCATTCAGGATTTTTGCATGGCTGAAGGGGCCGCCGCGGTGCACACGGCAGTGATGGTCCGCAAGATACGCCCTCGTGCTGTAGATCTGCAGGTAGACTATGTGGGCCTGGATGTTCCCGATCGCTTTGTATTTGGCTATGGTTTGGATGCCCGGGGGCTGGGACGTAATGCGCCGGGCATTTTTGTGCTCCCGGAGGATCACTGATGGGTGTGGTTGGCATTATTGGTGGCAGTGGTTTAACCCGACTCAATAATCTGCAGATTCGTAATCGTCGGGTTGTGCGCACCCCCTTCGGAGAAGCTTCCGGACCCCTGACTTTTGGGAACCTGGGGGGGCAGGAAGTGGTTTTTCTGGCCCGCCATGGGTATGGGCACACCATTCCTCCGCATCGGGTGAACTATCGCGCCAACATCTGGGCCTTGCACCATGTGGGCGTGACCCATGTCATTGCGGTGGCGGCGGTGGGTGGCATCAGTGAGGCCATGCAATCCGGCGTCATTTGCGTGCCGGACCAGTTGATTGATTATACCAGTGGGCGGCCCGGCACCTTCTTTGAAGGCGGCGAAAGCATGGTGGTTCACATTGATTTTTCGGAGCCCTACTGCGGACGTATTCGCGAACGCCTGCTGCAAGGGGCAAAAGTGTCGGGAGTGGCAGCGCTGGATGGGGCTACCTACGCGGCAACCCAGGGCCCCCGTCTGGAAACCATCGCCGAAATTCGCCGTATCGAAAGAGATGGCGGGGATATTGTCGGTATGACTGGTGCTCCCGAAGCGGTTTTGGCGCGAGAAATCGGTCTGTGTTATGCGCCCTTGTCCCTGGTAGTAAATCCGGCGGCAGGTAAGTCCAGTGAGCCCATCACCATGGAAGCCATTGATGCGGTAATGCATGAGGGTATGGAAAGGGTGCGGTCGATACTGGCCAGTACGGTTCCCCTTCTGGCCGATTGCCCCCAGTGTGATTGCGGACTTTCCGTCGGGCCGGAAGCCCTCAAACACCTGCACAGCCGACGCAAGTAACAGACTGCTTAACAGTACAGTCAGGTTGCTTGCGCGGCCTGCTCGGGTGAGCGATCAGCGCAAGGTGACCAGCTCCTCAGCGCTGGTAGGATGGATGGCAATGGTGTCATCAAAATCCCGCTTGCAGGCGCCCATGCGCAGAGCTACGGCAAATCCCTGCAACATTTCATCGACGCCATCGCCAATGGCATGCAGGCCGACAATTTTTTCCTCCCGGCCGACCGTTACCAGTTTCATGGTGGTTTTTTCCGGTTCTTCGGAAAATGCGCGCAGCATGGGGGTGAAGCGGGTCTGGTAAACCTTGACGGATTCGTCCCCGTATTGTTCCCGGGCGGCGGTCTCACTCATTCCTACAGTAGCTATGGGTGGGTGACTGAAAATCACCGTCGGCACCAGGGAGCTATCCAGATGACGGTCGGCTTGCTGGTTAAACAAACGATCCGCCAGTCGGCGTCCGGCAGCGATGGCTACGGGGGTCAGGGCGGGGGCTCTGGTCACATCACCCAGGGCATAAATGCCGGAGCTGGTAGTGTTTTGAAAGGCGTCAACAGGAATAAACCCCTGGGCATCCTGCTGGATATCGACACTCTCAAGCCCCAGATCGCTGCTGTTGGGTTGTCTGCCAATGGCCCAAATGACCGTGTCCAGACCGCCTAAGCAGTCTCCATCCTGAAAATGCAGGCATAAACCATCTTCCTGTTGCTCCAGCGCGCGGACCTGGCGCTGGGCAAGGAGGTTGATTCCCTGGTGCAGCATGGCGTCCATGAGGTGTTCGCGAAGCATGGGCTCGAAGTCATTCAGAAAATGATGGCGGCGCATGACCAGGGAGACATCACTGCCCAGAGCATGGAGAACACCGGCTAATTCCACCGCAATATAACCTGCCCCGACAATGGCCACGCAGCGTGGCTTTTGCTCCAGCGCAAAAAAACCATCCGAAGTGATGCCCAGTTCAGCACCGGGAATATTCGGCCAAAGTGGCTGACCACCGGTAGCGATGACAATATGAGGCGCCTGCAGGACCTGACCTTCGACTTCTACCTGATGCGCAGCGCGCAGACGGGCATGACCCCGCAGTAGGGTGACGCCATTGCCATCCAGACCCTGGGCATAGCGGCCATTCAGGCGATGAAGATAGGCATCCCTTCGCGCTTTGAGTTGTTCCCAATGAAAATCAGGCGTGACGGCAGTAAAGCCGTATTCTTCGGCCATACGCATCTGTTCTGCCAGATGCGCGGCATTCCAGAAGATTTTTTTGGGGACACAGCCGACATTGACGCAGGTGCCTCCCAGCGGGCCTGCGGCGATCAGGGCGGTTCTGGCCCCGTACTGGGCAGCGCGGTTGGCGGTGGCGATACCGCCACTGCCGCCGCCGATCACAATCAAATCATATGGTTGTTGGTGGTCCATCAACTGTCATCCTTTTGTGCAGGCAAGTATTGTCTTGCCGGGCGGATTATATACGCGTCTGAAGCGTCGTATCCGGAGAATACGACGCTGGTTACCCCGGAGTTATTTGCCGAGATATTTTTCCAGATCATCAGCCCCGCCGATATGGCGTCCACCTATAAATACCTGGGGAACCGTCGAGCGACCACTGACTGCACGAATACTGCGGGAACTGATTCCGGTCCCCATACCCGTATGGATTTCTTCAAAATCCAGGTTCTGCGCTTTCAGCAGCGCCTTGGCCCGGGCGCAGTGGGGACAACCCTCGCGGGTGAATACCGTGATGAACTCCGGATCCCGAGCTTCGGGATTGATATAGCGGAGCATGGTATCCGCGTCGGAAACTTCAAAGGGGTCGCCGGGCTTGTCAGGTTCGATGAACATTTTTTCAATGACCCCGTCTTTAACCAGCATGGAATAGCGCCACGAACGCTTGCCAAAACCCAGATCACTTTTGTCAACCAGCATCCCCATGCCCTGGGTAAACTCCCCGTTACCATCAGGCACCAAGTGAATGTTTTCGACACCCAGTTCCTTGGCCCAGGCATCCATCACAAAGGCATCATTGACCGAAAAACAAAGGATATCATCCACGCCATTTTCGTGGAAAGTGGGAGCCAATTCGTTATAACGGGGCAGGTGGCTGGAGGAACAGGTCGGGGTATAAGCTCCCGGCAAAGAAAACACAATGACGGTTTTGTTCTTGAAAATCTGGTCACTGGTAACATCCCGCCACTGGTTATCTACGCGGGTACGAAAAGTGGCCTGGGGAACACGTTTACCTTCCATGCTAGTCAGTTTCATTACTCTATCTCCTGGTGCGGGTGAAATCCGAAAGTGGTGTATTGCAGTTCTGTAATATACCTAGAACAATTATAGAATAAGTCTAAGAAATTTGCAAGGCTTGGAACGCTGTTTCCTTTTTTCAGGGTTCCACGCGCCCCGCTCCCTGAACAAAGTGGATCAAATCCGGAACGTCGTACCCGTTTTCTGAAGGGACTTTGCATCAGCCTGAGCTCCGGTGCCGGGCTCAGGGTGCGGCGCGCCCTGTCGGCATGGACGGTTTTATCCAGCGGGTGGATTGGGCAGAGGACGGTGCCCGTGTGCGGCTCCACCAGATCGACCTGCGCCAGATCCCAGCGGGCATAGCGCAGGGTGCCAAAGACAACCCCCGGACGGAAGTCCGGGGGTTGTCTGACGACATTGAGAAGCGTTGGGATGCCCTTGCAAAGGCGACGGGCGCACTCAATCGATACAGGATTGGAAATTACCGAATTATTGCCAGCATTGACCAGGAAAGGAGCTAACAATGTAGCTGTTCATTCTGGTAGCCAGTCTTTGCCTAAAACCTGGACATCCATGTCCCACGGACACTCCAAGGAGAAAGCCTGTAGCGGAAGCCCTGTCTCGTCTGCTGCATCTTCGCAGGCATTGCTCCAGGTGGTAGCGGATATTTCCAGGAGATAAGGCTTCAAGCTGCCAGATTGGGCTAACAAATCGTTTATCTCGCGGCGCTGAATCCGAATGGTACTTCTCCAGCTATTGCCTCGTTTTTCTGGTTGCCATGCCCACTTGATGAGGTGCATCAACAAGAGTGTCAGACGGCTTTTTAATCGGTCCGTCTTGCGCCTGTTAATGCATATTAGATGGTTTCCGGCGTTGGAGGAATCTATCCACAAATTCTGTGCGCTACTCTGTGGATGGAAGCGGCAACCCGGTGGAGTATATCGGGAAAATATCCAGTCACACCCTTGGCAACAATGCATGGATACCGGTAGATTGCTCTGATGCCCTCTCCACTCGACTCAGCCGCCACATATCCAGAGAAACCATGACGCAAACCCTGCATTCTCTTTCACGCCATGTGACCTTTCGCCAGTTGCAGATATTTGCGGCCATCATACGTACCGGGAGTTTTACGGAAGCCGCCGACGAGCTTTTCCTGGCGCAGCCCACCATCTCGCTGCAAATGAAGAAATTGGGGGAGACCATTGGTCTGCCTTTGTTCGAAAAAATGGGGAAGACCATCCGGCCGACGGGGGCTGGAGAGGACTTGTATGCGGCCTGTCGGGATTTGTTCCGCACTTTTGAAGACCTCGAGGCGCAAATCGCTGACCGCAAGGGTATCCGCCGGGGAAAATTGCGTCTGGGGGTGGTGACGACGGCCAAATATATTGCTCCCGAGTTGTTGGCGGCTTTTGGTGTGCAATTTCCGGGCATTGAATTCAGTATGAAAGTCAGTAATCGGGATGAGATTATCCAACGCATTCAAAACGGCGAGGATGATCTGTATGTGATGGGGCAGGTACCCGATGACGAAGTCGATGTGGAGTCAGTTCCTTTTGCCTTGAATCCGCTTACGGTCATGGTCCCGCGTGGACACCCATTGACCCGCCTGGACAAACCCGTGTCGCTGGAAGCCATTGCCGAGGCGCCTTTCCTGATTCGCGAGCCGGGCTCGGGGACGCGCCATGCCTACCTGAGATTGTTCGCGGAAAAAAATCTGCGGCCCCATATTGTCATGGAGCTGAGCAGTAACGAGGCGATCAAGCATGCGGTGGCCAGTGGCCTCGGGGTATCCATTCTTTCCATCCACTCCCTGGCGCTGGAGGGAACTGGTGGCCCCATCGAGGTGCTGGAGGCAGAGGACTTTCCTATCTTGCGCCAATGGTTTCTGGTGTATCCCAAGGGTAAACATTTGTCATCTACGGCACAGAAGTTTCTGGACTTTTCCGTTTCCCAGGAGCAATTCATTACCGACCGACTGCTGCATCTGTGGCCCGAGTTGCGTCATCATCTCTGAATTTATATGAAGGTGGTGAACGGCTTTCGGGTAGAAGGGGGCCTGTGCATCGTAGCCAGAGCGGTATGAAACTGGACGATCGCAAAAAAACTTCGGAGTCTGACACATGGTGAGTACGGACATGGCTGCGTATATTTTCTGATTTCCAGGGGCATCGAAGGAATCTCAGCATGCGCGTATTTGTGACCGGTGCGACCGGATTCATTGGTAGGGCGGTTGTGCGGGAGTTGCAGGAAAATGGCCACCATGTGATTGGACTAGCCCGCTCCAGGCAGGCGGCTACGTTGCTGCAAAAGCAGGGAGTAGAGCCGCAGCAGGGCCATCTGGCTGACCTTGAGAGTCTGAGTACCGCAGCGGCACGCAGCGATGGCGTGATCCACCTGGCTTTTATACATGGCTTATCCAATGCTTCCTGGCGGAACCGCCTGTATATATTGGCGGGTGGCGCGCCGGGTGGCATTGTGGGACGTTTTCTGAAAGTGGTGACTGACGCCGATCATCGCGCCATAGATGCGATGAGCGCTGCCTTGCAAGGCTCAGAACGTCCGTTGGTGGCTACGTTTGGTACTTTGGGTATGGCCGCTACTGGTGTCATGCGAGACTCGCCTGCACAGGAGGCAGATAAGCCCGATCCAGCTTCACCGGGTTATGGTCGCGCAATCACCGAGTCGGTTCTTGAAGCTTGGGCGATGCGCGGCGTGCGCACATCCATGGTGCGGCTGTCGCCCTCTGTGCATGGTATGGGCGATAACGGTCTGGTGCGGCAGATAATTCTGACGGCGCGTAAAAAAAAGGAAATGGCGTTTGTGGACGATGGGTGTAATCGCTGGCCGGCTGTACACCGTAACGACGCGGCAAAATTGTTTCGGCTGGCGCTGGAAAAAGGCCGCGCCGGGGCCCGATATCATGGTGTCGCTGAGGAGGGTATTATGATGCGCGATATTGCTGGCGTGATTGGTCAGCGATTAAGCTTGCCGGTCCGCTCCATCACGCATGCAGAAGCACTGAAACACTATGGTTGGCTGGGCGCGTTTATTGCGCTGGACAACCCCAGCTCTAGCCTCTGGACGCGCGAGCAGATGGGCTGGCAGCCGCGTGGGCCGTCTCTGCTCGATGACCTTGAGAACTGTGATTATTTCCGCGACTGATCTGGCATGGCATACAAGGTGTTGCGCTGCAAACTTTAACTTTATCAACCGGGCTCAATACCTCAAGGTAATCCATGGACCCTCTTTCGGATATGTTGTCTCTGCTCCGACCGCAAAGCTACGCCTCTCGAGGTCTTGACGTTGCCGGTAGGTGGGCATTGGACTTTCCGTCTGGCCCGGGCATCAAGTGCTATGCCCTGACTACCGGGCGTTGTTGGTTATGGGTGGACGGTGTAGATCTACCGCTGGCGCTGACGGCTGGCGACTGTGTACTGTTGCCACGCGATTGTGCATTTCGATTCGGCAGTGATGCAGAGGCACCTGCACAGGACGTCATGGATCTGATTTCCGGCACCCAGATGGGAGCTGTGGTTACCCTCAATGGCGGTGGCGACTGCAGCGGGGTCGGGGGTTATTTCGAGTTCGTGGATCCACAAGCGGATATTCTGCTTGGCCTTTTGCCGCCAGTGATCATGGTCCGTGAAGAGTCAGATCGTGTCGCTCTGCGGCAGTCGATAGAACGACTGATGCAGGAGCTGCGTGAACCGCAGCCTGGCAGTGATCTGCTGGCCGACCACCTTGCGCAGACCTTATTGATTCAGGCTTTGCGTTTGTTTCTGGCGGATCGTTCTGCGGCGGGCACCGGTTGGTTATTCGCCATGGCCGACCGACATATCGGCGCGGCACTGGTCGCACTGCATACTGACCCGGGTCGGCGCTGGAACCTATCGATACTGGCAAAACATGTTGGCATGTCCCGCTCCAACTTTGCAGCCCGCTTCAAAAATATCGTGGGTGAAACACCGATGGAATATCTGACGCACTGGCGTATGCAGCTTGCTGCGGATCGGCTTGCACACGGCCATCAGCCTGTCTCCGCTATCGCCTACGCGCTGGGATACGAATCCGAAAGTGCTTTTAGCGTCGCCTTCAAGCGGGTCATAGGCTGTCCCCCGGGAAGATATGCGCGGGAGTGTTCCGCGCATGGATCGCTGGCGGCCCGACTGCATCGCCAGAGTAAAGGGCACGCAGGGTAGGACAAAATTTGAAGCTTTCTCCCTAAGCGAATATTCCGTTTTTTCTTCTGAGCTATTTACCCAGTTCCTTGGTTATGAGCTTTAAGCTATATTTATAATAATAAATCATATAAATTTAAATAATAAATTAGAATAAATAATCATATCCCGTTATTGTCTCCTCCGGTCATCTGATCCCTGGAGGTAACAATGATGCACATTCTATCCATACCTTGGCTGGCAGGAGGACTGCTGGCACTGATGCCGGCAGGACTTATCCTGATGGGTTTGCCTGGGGTTCGCAGAACCCGACAATCCGCCCTTACGACCCGTAACCGGGTCCGCTGGACCGCCATAGTCACATTATTACTGGCTTTGACTGCCGATCTGGTTTTTGTCTTGGGTGCCCGCAGCAGCCTGCTTTTGGTAAGCTTGCCACTGCCCGCTCTGCACTTCGCTTTGCCGCTCTCCATAGCAGTTGATCCCTTGACCTTGATCCTGGCGAGCGTGGTGTCTTTTGTGCTGGTGATGATTGCCCAATACAGCGTGGCCTATCTGGACGGTGATCCGCAGCAGGCCCGTTTTTTCCGGCTTCTGGCTTTTACGGGCGGGTTTTTTCTCCTGACAGTCATCTCCGGGAACATCGGATTATTTACCCTGGCCATCATTGCCGTGGGCTTCAGTGTCAATCGTCTGCTCAGGTTTTATGGGGATCGTCCCAAGGCCATCATGGCGGCCCACAAAAAGTCCTTGTTTACGCGAACGGCAGATCTCTGCCTGGTGGCTGCTGCCCTGTTGATCGGACACAGCGTGGGAAGTCTTCAGTTTGTGGCTATCCGCAGTTTCGTCGAGCAGGCGGGGACCATGCCCATGTCTCTGCAGGTGGCTGCCTGGCTGATTGTGGCGGCGGTATTCTTGAAAAGTGCGCATTTTCCGGCCCATGGCTGGTTGATTCAGGTCATGGAGGCGCCTACTCCAGTGTCAGCACTGATGCATGCGGGTATTGTGTATAGTGGGGCCATTGTCGCGCTGCGCACGAGCGCACTGCTGATCCGGGTTCCCGACGCCCTGCTTATACTGGGATTGGCGGGTTTGACTACGGTCATGATCGCTTCTCTGGTGATGACCACCCAGACTTCCATCAAATCCATGTTGGCCTGGTCTACCACTGCCCAGCTGGGTTTCATGTCTCTGGAGCTGGGTTTGGGGCTTTTTCCTCTGGCACTGCTGCACTTGGTGGGACATTCCCTCTACAAGGCGCATGCCTTCCTGTCTTCGGGCAGTATTACCGATCAGTTGCGTCAGGTGCCGCCGGGCGCCAAGAAGAAAGCCGGCCTGGTAACGTGGCTGACGGCTACCGTGCTGGGGGTGCTGATCTCTGCGGGTGCTGCCTGGTGCTTTGGCGAAAATCCCTTTGTGGAACCCGTGTGGTTTGCCCTGGTGCTGATTGTCGCTGCCGCTATATCGCAAATTTTGATCAAAGGCTTTCTGTTTGATGCGGCTGTGGACCGGTTTATGGCCATATTGGTAGCTGTCGCCATGGGATTGATTTATCTGGTGCTGCACACCTTGTTTGTCTGGGGCTTTAGCGCCGACCTGACCCGTGCCATGCCCGTCGTATCGGGCGCTTATATGGTGTTGGTGGGATTGACGGCAGTGGGTTTCCTGTTCCTGAGTTTCATGCAGGGCCCCGGACACATGGTTCTGCCGAAAAAAGTCCAGTGGGCTTTGTTCACTTATCTCTATAACGGCTTGTATACCGACTACTGGGTAGAGCAGTTTTCCCACCGTTTCTGGTCGGAGCGGGTCAGCGTCAAACTGCCGCGCAAGAATCTTGCCGTGGAGTCTTTGCAATCAGTGGCACGAAATCAGGAATCTATGACCATGAAGGAGGTGACCAGTGAGTAACAATGTTCTGGAAAATACGGAAATGCTCTACGAGCGGGTGATTCGGCGGATTGCTCCGCTCTGGCCTCTGGATAGTTATGTGGCGGTCAATCCCTACTGGGGTTTTGCGGATACACCCTTCTGTCAGGTAACAGCGGAGCTGGAGGGCAGTGTGGGTGAGCGTCTGGTCATGGATCGGCGCTGGTATGCGGATTTGTTGCAAACGGGCAAGCTGGATATGGTCGACATCCAGTGCGCTGCGGATGATCTGGGCTTGTCTGCCGATGAGGAGGAATGGCGTAATTACCTCCAGGAAACGCCAGAAACGCCCATGCGTCTGCCGCGTTTGCCGGAACTGATGGATCGCCAGGGGCATGCTTCCATCTCCCAGTATGTGGTGGAGCAAATCAGCCATTTTCTGGCCGCTTATTATGACCGTGGGCAGTCCTTCTGGTCCTTTCCCAGGGATCCCGACCTCGGGCTTTTCGGCAGCTGGCGGCAGTACACCTTGCTCGATCATAGTCTCAGTCCCATGGGTCTGAAGAAGATTCGCGCACCTTTGCTGGCTTTGTCTGCGGAACCTGAGCAGGCCCGGGTCTGGGCCATGCAGACCCTGAACATTCCCCAAGGGGAGGAGGAGGCTTATCTGCTGGTTTTGCTCAAGTCCATTGGGGGCTGGGCGAGCTGGTGCCGCTATCTTCTCTGGCAGGCGGAACTGCAGGGAGCTGCGCATCAGGATCTGCGGGATCTGTTGACGATCCGGATGGTCTGGGAGGCGCTGCTGCGTCTTGCTGCGAATCCCCAAGTGGTGGAGCGCTGGCAGCGGCAATTGCGCGCTTGGTCACAGGATGACAAGAAAATCGACCGGGAGAATGCCCAGCGCGGTGAGGTACTGCTGCGCGCTACGGAAATCGCTTACCGTCGTCAGGTGGCGGCGCGGATTCGCGAGCGTCCGTCGCGCAAAGCCGGCGCTACAAAAACACAGATCCAGGCAGCATTTTGCATTGACGTGCGCTCAGAGGTCTTCCGCCGCCATCTGGAAGGCGTAATGCCCAGCCTCGAAACCATCGGTTTCGCCGGCTTTTTCGGGGTGTTGCTGGATTATCAGCGGCAGGGAGATCTGGCACCCCGGACCCAGTCCCCGGTGTTGCTCAACCCTGCTGTGCATGTCCACGAGGAGGCTCCAGAGCCCGTTATCACCCGGCGTTTCCGGCGCCTGCGCCGGGGAGCGACCTGGAAGCAGTTCAAGCTTTCGGCGGCATCCTGCTTCTCTTTTGTGGAAACTGCCGGGCTCTCCTATGTGGCGCGTCTGCTGGCGGATACTCTGGCTTGGCATCAGCCTTCGCTTCCGCCCGACGATGCAGGGCTTTCCGGGGGCGAACGGGCGGCGTTGCACTGCGCGTTGCCAGCCTCTCTGAGTCTGGATGAGCGTGTCAAAATGGCCGAGTTCATTCTGACGGGCCTGGGGCTGACTCAAGAGGTGGCTCCCATTGTGATGCTGGTGGGGCATGGTAGTTCTACGACCAATAATCCCCACCGTGCAGGTCTGGATTGTGGTGCCTGTGCGGGGCAAACGGGCGAGGTCAACGCCAAGGCAGCGGCCCAGCTGCTCAATGACCGGCAGATTCGCACGGCGCTGGTGGAAAAAGGCTGGACTCTCGATCCTGAGACCTGCTTTTTGCCGGCGCTGCACGATACCACCACGGATCGGGTGGAGATTCTGGGTAAGGTGAGCGATTACCGGCTCGATGCCGCGCTTTTCGCAGCATTACAGGATGCTTTGGAAAAAGCAGCCAATCTCACCCGGCTGGAAAGAATGCTGCGCCTGGAGCCGGATCTGCGGGATTCCGATATGGTCAGCCGGAATATGGCTTTCCGTGGGCGGGATTGGTCCCAGGTGCGTCCCGAATGGGCGCTGGCGGGTAACGCTGCCTTCATTGCCGCACCCCGTTGGCGGACGCGGGAAATGAATCTGGCAGGGAGGGCTTTCCTCCACGATTACGATGCCAGCAAGGATGCGGATTTCAGCCTCCTGAACCTGATCATGACGGCCCCCCTGGTGGTCGCCAACTGGATCAATCTGCAATATTACGGTTCCATTGTCGATAATCAGCGACAAGGTTGCGGTAACAAGGTCCTGCACAATGTGGTGGGGGGCACCATCGGGGTACTGGAGGGCAATGGTGGCGATCTGCGCGTCGGGCTATCGGAGCAATCTCTGCGCGACAGCAGCAGTATTCTGCAGCATGAGCCTTTGCGTTTGTCGGCTTTCATCGAGGCGCCGACGGAAGCGATGGACGCCATCATCGCAAAAAATGCGGTACTCGACCAACTGGTCAATAACCGCTGGCTGACCATTATCCAGATCACACCCGACGGTCAGCTTCTGGAGCGTCGTGGCGAAGGGATATGGAAGAACATTACTCAATACCAGCCGAGAAAATCGGCAGCAGTATCCAGCCCGCCGTAACGAATCTGAAAGTCCGCCTGGGCCCGCACCACGGCCTTGGCGTGATAGGCAATGCCGACGCCTGCCTTGCGCAGCATCGGCAGATCATTGGCGCCGTCCCCTATGGCAATACAGTGACTGGCGTCGGTGCCAGCACTGATGGCCAACAACTCCAGGATGTCGGCCTTGGCATCGGCATCGACGATGTCGCCCAGCACCTGACCGGTGATTTTGCCATCGACGATTTCCAGGGTATTGGCAAAGGCATAGTCAAGATCCAGCATTTCTTGCAAATGCCGGGTAAACTGGGTGAAACCACCGGAAACCACGCCGGTTTCAAGGCCCTGCGTCTTGGCGGCCTGGATCAGCTCCCGGGCCCCGGGACTGAGCTGCAGACGTTCGCGGATGATGGCATCGATGCTGCTGGCCGGGGTCCCCTGTAACAGGCGCACCCGTTCCCGCAGGGAGGTCTGAAAATCCAGCTCACCCGCCATGGAGCGTTCGGTAATGGCCGCTACCTGCCTTTTGAGACCCAGGTGGTCGGCCATTTCATCAATACATTCAATGCTGATCAGTGTAGAATCCATATCGGTCAGCAGCAGCCGGAAATGGCCGGGTTCCCAGACCGGGGTCATGGCCAGATCGACATGAATGCCTTCCAGAGCATCCGTCAGCGCACGATTGAAGGCCGGGACAGGGCCCTGGGGACCATGCATGGCGATGGCCAGGCTGTCGCCCTGGGCATGAAGAATCCGGCCGGGCATACAATTTTGCAGGTGCAGGGTGGTCAATGCCCGGCGCAGGGCTTCGGCGTGCAGCGGACCCCGCAGCACCAGTCGTGAAGCATGGCTCTCGCTGGGCATGGAGGACCAGAAAACCTCGCGATCCTGATGCAGGGCCTGGCGGGACAGCTCATCCAGAAAAGGCGTGATTTCACTGACAGCCACTGGCAGATGCCAGCTTTGCAGCCAGGATCCCCAGATTTGCTGATGACTTTCGGTACTATGGACGAATTGTCCCATGCTGGCAGGTAAGGTCATGGGGCCGCGTTCAGCAGGACTCAACAGGGCAAGGCGGGTGCTACTCATGCGGGTGTCCTCAAGGCTTCGACAAGGGGAATGATGGCCTGGCAGCGTGCTTCGCCGTCGGGAAAGTCCTGGCGAATGCGCAGGCGCTGGGCGCCGTCCAGTTGATAAATGCTGTGCGGACGCTGTACCAGTTGAATGATTTTTTCCGGAGACACCTGGTTTTCCGGGGCAAATTGCAGGCGGGCTCCCGATGGTCCGACGTCGATCTGTTCAATACCTATCTGGCTGGCAAGGAGGCGGAGCTGGGTCTGGCACAGCAGCGTTCTGGCCGGGGCAGGCAGCGGACCGAAGCGATCCACCATTTCCACCATGATTTCACCAATAGCCGCATCACTGCGCACATCGCTGAGTCGCTTGTAAAACTGCAGGCGTAAATGTACGTCAGGCAGGTAGTCTTCGGGGATCAAAGCTGCCGTGTTCAGATGAATTTCCGGCCCGCTGGCGCGTTGCTCGGCCAGGCTGCGCGGATCCTTGCCGGCGCGAATGGCAGCCACGGCATCATTGAGCCATTCCATGAACAGGGTAAAGCCGACTTCGTCCATGTGTCCGCTCTGTTCTTCGCCGAGAAGCTCACCGGCGCCCCGGATTTCCAGATCATGACTGGCCAGGGCAAAACCTACCCCCAGATCTTCCAGAGACTGGATGGCATCCAGGCGGCGGCGGGCATCATCACTCATGGCGCGCAGGTCGGGGGTGAACAGGTAGGCATAAGCCCGTTGATGGGAGCGTCCCACCCGACCGCGAAGCTGATGCAGCTGGGCCAGACCAAATTTATCCGCCCGATTGATGAGAATGGTATTGGCGTGGGGATTGTCGATGCCCGATTCGATAATGGTGGTGCTGAGCAAAATGTCAAAACGCTGATGATAAAAATCGAGCATGACCGCTTCCAGCTCGCCTTCCGGCATTTGCCCGTGGGCGACGCGCAGTCGGGCCTCAGGAAGCAGCCGGCGGAGATTGCTGGCCATGCGCTCAATATCCCGCACTTCATTGTGCAGGAAGTAAATCTGGCCACCCCGGTGCAATTCGCGCTGACAGGCTTCGACCACGACTGCATCTTCCCAGGTTTGCACAAATGTACGCACCGGTTGGCGACGTTGCGGGGGCGTAGCGATGATGGATAAATCCCGCAATCCGGCCAGGGACAGATTCAGGGTGCGGGGAATGGGAGTGGCGGTGAGCGTCAGAATATCCACTTCTGCGCGCAGCGCCTTGATCTGTTCTTTCTGGCGGACCCCGAAGCGGTGTTCCTCGTCCAGAATCAACAAGCCAAGATCCTTGAAATGCACATCTTTCTGGAGCAGACGATGGGTGCCGATCAGTATCTGGACTTCCCCCGCTTCGGTGGCTGCGAGAATCTCCTTGTGGGTTTTGCCCTTCTGGAAGCGGGAAAGTACCTCTACCCGCAGCGGCATGCCGGCAAAGCGATTCTGAAAATTTTCATAGTGCTGTTGGGCCAGCAGGGTGGTAGGTACCAGAACGACTACCTGTGCCCCGCCATGGGCCGCCAGAAAAGCCGCGCGCAGCGCCACCTCGGTTTTGCCGAAACCCACATCGCCACAGACCAGACGATCCATGGGATGGGGGCTGGTCATGTCGGCAATCACGGCATCAATGGCCTGTTGCTGATCGGGGGTTTCTTCGAAGGGAAAACGGGAAACAAAGTCCCAATAGGCATCATCCGGGGGCGCAAAGGCGCGTCCCTGGCGGGCCGCCCGCCGGGCATAAATGTCCAGCAGTTCGCTGGCGGCATCAATGGCCTTTTCCCGCGCCCTGGTTTTGGCTTTGTCCCACTGCGGACTACCCAGACGCGACAGTACCGGTTCCGCAGCTCCGTTGCCCACATACCGGGCAATGCGATCAAGATGATCGGCGGGTACATACACCAGATCTCCCTGGGCATATTCCAGCACCACATATTCATTGACATCGCCCTGGGCCGCAAAAGGCGTGCGCATCCCCTGAAAACGCCCGATTCCGTATTCCTCGTGGGTCACCGCATCGCCGGGTTGCAGTTCGCCCAGATCACGGATTAATCCTTCCACATTGCGTTGCCGGACCTGGGCGCTGCGTCTTTGCGCAAATACCCGATCCCCGAAAATTTGCGCTTCCGAGACGAGCGCACGCTGGACCAGCCCCTTGTCCTTGATCAGCAGACCGCGCTCCAGAGGGGCTACGGTGATGGCAATTTTTTCTGCGGAGGCGAGAAACTCCGGCCAGTTGTTCAGACGGGTTGCCGTCAGTCCGGCTTTACTGAGCCGTTCAGAAAGGGCTTCCTGACGGCCCGGAGATTCGGCAGCAATCAGGGCGCGTCCCTGGGGCGGGAGTTGCCGTAAAAAGGTTTCCAGCGCTGCCAGTGGCGTTTCCGGGCTGCCCTGCAGGGCGGGTAAAGGGGCTGTCGGCAAGGCTTCGCCAGTCCCGTTTTGTTCCCCGTGGACCAGAACGCGACTTTGCAAAGCGCTTTCCCATTCGTCTGGGGTCAAGATCAGTGCTTCAGGAGGAAGAATGGGGTAATGGAAGTCGTGGGCGCGCTCTTCATGACGCTCTTGCCAGTCATGACGGATTTGCTGGCTGGCGTTCGCCAGACCGGGAGGCATGAAAATAATTCCGTCCGCAGGGAAATGGGAGAGCAAGTGACTGCTTTCCGGGAAAAACAAAGGCAGATAATGCTCCGCCCCCTGCGGGACCTGCCCCCGACTGGCGGCCCGATACGCTTCCGAGCGTTGTGGATCACCACTGAACCGGGCTCGAAACTGGCTGCGGAACTCATGGAGGGCGTCCGTATCCACGGGGATTTCTCGTGCCGGGAGCAGGGACACCTTGCTGACTTTGTCCAGGGTTCGCTGGGTTTCCGGATCAAAAGCCCGAATACTTTCCACCTCGGTATCAAACAGCTCAATCCGGTAGGGTAAGGGGCTGCCACTGGGAAACAGATCAATGATGCCACCACGCCAGGCCAGTTCACCAGGCTCGGACACTTCGCTGACATTGCGGTAGCCAGCATCGATCAGACGTTGCCGGAAGCGTTCGGGAGGCAGCGCATCGCCAACGGCTAGGACAAAGGCGTGCTGATCGAGAAAACTTCTGGGCGGAAGGCGTTGCAGGGCAGCAGCCATGGGCGCCAGACAGAGGCCGCGCCAGTTGGGTAATGCAGCCAATGTGGCCAGACGGGTAGCCGTCGCATCTGCGGGGGGCGCTAGGCGATCATAGGGCAGAATTTCCCGGTCCGGGAAAATCAGCGGAGCATCCAGATCGGGCGCAAAAAAAGCCCATTCGCGCTGCCATTCTTCCAGGTCACGGGGATTGGGCAACAGTACCAGCAGAGGTTTCTGCCATTGGCGAAGCATTTCGGCAGCCAGCCAGCAGTCGGCGGCTCCGAAAAGATGCTGGAAGATGCGGGTGTTACCGACGCGAGGGACAGGGCCCAAAGGAAGAGAATGGTCCAAAATTTCCGGGGTCATATCAGCAAATACAGGGAGCCTAGTGTAAGGTGCCCGTGCGCAAACTGCAAAAGTACAAACCCTTGCGCCTCCTGGACAGACTGCGGATACTGCGCCTGAATCCCATGTATTTGAGGGCAAGTGATGAACCGGATCTGGATGATTATTCCCGCCGGAGGGAAGGGGCAGCGCTTTGGCGGGTCGCAGGCCAAACAATATGTGCAGCTCCGGGGCCAGCCAGTATTGGCTCATACCCTGAACATTTTTCTGCAGGAACCCCGCATAGCCGGGGTCCAGCTGGTCCTGCCCGAGGAAGACCTGCGCAGCGGATTCTGGCGGGAGTTATTGGGCGAGCAGATGGTTTTGCCGCTGGCACCCGTTAGCGGTGGCAAGCAGCGTGCTGATTCCGTGCGTTTGGGTCTGGAGGCCTTGCAAGCAGCCGGTGCTGCGGATACGGATTGGGTGCTGGTCCACGATGCGGCCCGGCCCTGCCTGCGCAGTGAGGATCTGCACAGCTTGCTGGACAGTCTGCCAGACTCTCCTCAGGGCGCTTTGCTGGGCATACCGGTTGCCGATACCCTCAAACGCGAAAAAAACGCGGTGTCTTTGGGCACCGTTGATCGGGAGGGGTTGTGGCGGGCCTTGACTCCCCAGGCCTTCCCCCTGGGGGCTTTGCTGGCTGCCCTGCGGGTAGCGCAAGCAGTGGAATCGCCCATTACCGACGAAGCTTCGGCCATGGAGCTGCAAGGTTGGCGTCCACGTCTGATTCAAGGACATGGGGATAATATCAAGATTACTCTGGGGGATGATCTGGCTTTGGCTGCGGCTATTCTGGCAGCCCGTGATGAGGAGAAATAAGCGTGCGTATTGGTCACGGTTTTGATGTGCATGCCCTTGTACCTGAGCGTCTGCTGATTCTGGGCGGGGTCCAGATCCCTTATGCGCTGGGTTTGGCAGGGCACTCTGATGCAGATGTGTTGCTGCACGCGATTTGTGATGCATTGCTCGGTGCTGCCGCACTGGGTGATATTGGTCGCCATTTTCCCGATACGGATCCCCACTTCGCCGGAGCTGATTCCCGGGTGTTGCTCCGTCATTGTCACGGGTTGATTCAGGAAAAAGGCTTTGCGGTGGGCAATGTGGACGCCACCATCGTCTGCCAGCGCCCCAAACTGGCGCCTTATATCCCACAAATGCGCGCGCATCTTGCCCAGGATCTGCAGGTTTCCGAAGATTGTGTCAACGTCAAGGCGACCACTACCGAACAGTTGGGTTATACCGGACGGGGAGAGGGGATCGCCGCCCACGCGGTGGCCTTGATTCAACATGTCTGAATGGTTCCCGCGCATTTATCCTGAAGCTGTTGGCCGTCTGGATGCGGAACTCAAATCCACGGAAGCGGATTTTCAAGTCACGGAAATCCTGCCTTTCGCCCCTTCCGGGACGGGAGCCCATCACTGGCTCAAGATCGAAAAACGCGGATTGAATACTCAGGAAGTGGCGCAACGGCTGGCGCGCCTCGCCGGAGTGCCGGTGCGAGATGTGGGTTATGCGGGAATGAAAGACCGCCACGCCATTACCCGGCAGCACTTTTCCGTGCCGGTGCAGCTCGGGGAAACGCCGGATTGGCAGTGTCTGGAAAGCGAAAATCTGCATTTTTTGGAGATCAATCGCCATGATCGCAAGCTGCGCAGAGGCGTACTCAAGGGGAACCACTTTCGTCTGGTTTTACGGCACTGTCAGGGCGAAACCCGAGACTGGGAGGAGAGTTTGGAGAAACTCAAGCAGCGGGGTTTTCCTAATTATTTCGGAGCGCAGCGTTTTGGGCGACATAATTTGCAGGAGGCCAGCCGCCTTTTGTCGGGAACTGCGCGCAAAATGGATCGCCACCGGCGTGGTCTGATGCTTTCAGCAGCCCGCTCGGCACTTTTCAATCGGGTGCTGGCCGAAAGGGTCCGACAAAATAACTGGGACAGCCTTTTGCCGGGAGAAGTCGTGCAGCTGGATGGGTCCCACAGTGTTTTTGTCGCCCATGCTCAGACGCAGGATTTCGAGAGCTTGCAGCAGCGCGCCCGGGAATGGGATCTGCATCCCACCGGTCCCTTGCCCGGCCGTGGCGGGCTGCAGCCCGAAGACCTGGCTGGTCTGCTCGAAAAACAGGTGCTGGAAGCCCTGCCCGAGACCACCGAAATAGAGGGAAATCTTCGCCTCTGGCCCGCACAGTTGGCCGTCCAGGAGGTGGACGCCGCCCGCCGTGCCCTGCGTGCCCGTCCTGATGCACTGGAATATCACTGGGAGGATGCGCAGACTTTGGTATTGGCATTTTCTCTCCCTGCCGGGGTGTATGCCACCGGCTGCGTAGAGGCTTTACTGGGCCGGGAGCAGGAACAAATGCACAGACTTGACCTTTGTGTTGACTAGATGCTTTAGAATGAGGACACTATCCACTCGGAGCGTAAAACCTGAGTCAATATAAGGAGGGAGTTAAAATGGATACACCTGTAACTATCGGGCGCCTGGCCCGTGAGGCCGGACTGGCAGCAGAAACCCTGCGCTACTATGAGCGTATCGGGCTGATTCAGCCGGTGCAACGCACCCAATCCAACTATCGTTTGTATGACGGCCACGCCGAGTCGCGCTTGCGCTTTATCCGTCGCGCCCAGAATCTCGGTTTTTCCCTGACCGAAGTGAAGGAATTATTGGACATCAGCAGCAGCGCTGAAAATGACATGGGCGATGTCAAAGCCTTGACCGAGCAGAAAATCGCCGAAATCGACTTCAAGATTGCCGACCTGCAGAGAATGCGCAATGCCCTGGCAGTTCAGGCAGAGCGCTGTCCCGGTCATGGATCAGTGGAAGATTGTCCCATCCTGGCTTCACTCGCCGATGCCGAAGGTGACATGGCCGTGCGCCGGCGTTGGGATGTGAGCCGGGATCCGTCTGCACAGCGTAGCGTCGCGCAACGCTGAGAATTATCTATGAGCCATGTTGAATTATCCATTCAGGGCATGACCTGCCAACATTGTGTGGCGGCCGTGGAGAAAGCACTTCGGAAACTCCCCGAAGTGCAGTCGGTGAGCGTGCAGCTGGATACCCAAAGCGCCACTGTAGAGGGCACATCCCTGAATCCCGAGACCTTGATTCAGGCCATCGAAGAGGAAGGTTATACGGCTCAGCTCCGATAATTCTGCTGACGCTGGCGTCGCCAGCCCAGCAGTACCCGCAAGGCACCACTACCCCCTTCGCCGGGACGGGCCTGGGCAAAAGCCAGAACTTCCTGATGGCGCATCAACCAGGCACCCACCAATCTTTTCAGCACCGGTATACGGCCAGGGGAGCCCAGTCCCTTGCCATGCACAATACATACACAATTCCAGCGCCATTGCTGGGCTTCGTGCAAAAACGCCGCCAACTCCAGGCGGGCCTCCTCGACGTTACAGCCATGTAAATCCAGCCGCGACTGAATGCGGGTGCGGCCTCTGCGCAGGTCACGGAGCAGGGCAGGAGACTGTCCGGGCTGTAAGTACAACCATTCATCCCCGGCTTCCAGTATTTCATCACTACTCAAGTGACGATTAAGGGCGGCGCGAACTTCCAGCTCCTCTTTTTGTCTTTGTGCGGCCACGGGTGCCGGAGGGGTGGGGCGAGGCGGTGCGGGCGGTGCAGGAATGCGTTTTACATCCACCATGGCGGCTTCAAAACAGGCTTTTTCTTCAGGAAGCACGGCGGCGGGCGTTGCCGGGGGTTGCTGCGCTGATCGCCGCCGTCTCATGTTTCAGTCCTCTTGTTGCTCCAGCCAGCGCTCGGCATCGAGAGCCGCCATACAGCCGCTTCCCGCACTGGTGACAGCCTGCCGATACACATAATCCTGGACATCGCCCGCAGCAAAAACGCCTTCGATACTGGTGGCGGTGGCCATGCCATCCCGGCCACCACGGGTGATCAAATAGCCTCCGGCATCCATTTCCAGTTGTCCCTTGAAAATATCGGTGTTGGGTTTGTGGCCGATGGCAATAAACACCCCCATCAGCGCTAAATCCTGGGTGTCGCCATTATCCACATGCTTGATGCGCAGGCCGGTCACTCCCGAGGCATCACCCAGCACTTCATCCACGGCATGATCCCAGATGATGGTCACATTCTCCTTGGCCATCAGTTTGTCCTGGAGAATTTTCTCGGCACGGAACTTGTTGCGGCGATGGACCACGGTGACATGCTTGGCAATGTTGCTCAGGTAGAGTGCCTCCTCTACTGCCGTGTTCCCCCCACCGATGACTGCAACATCCTGGTTGCGATAGAAAAAACCATCACAGGTGGCGCAGGCGGAAACTCCTTTGCCGCGAAATTTGTCCTCACTGGGTAAACCCAGGTATTTGGCCGAGGCTCCCGTGGCCAGAATCAGGGCGTCGCAGGTGTAAGTATGCTGATCACCGCAAAGTCGAAACGGGCGCTGGCTCAGGTCAGCTTGGTGAATATGATCAAAGACAATTTCCGTATCAAAGCGCCTGGCCTGCTTTTCGAGCTCCTGCATCAGTTCCGGGCCCATGATGCCCTCGGCGGCACCCGGCCAGTTGTCCACATCCGTCGTGGTCATCAATTGTCCGCCAGGCTCCATACCCTGGACCAGCAGGGGCTGAAGGTTGGCGCGCGCAGCGTAAATGGCTGCCGTATAACCTCCGGGCCCGGAGCCCAGAATCAATAAACGGCAATGCTTTTCATCTATGACACTTTTGGAGTCGCTCATGGGTTTCCTCAACTAGTCAGGTTATGTACTCAGTCTAACATCAACCGGGAAGCGCTGTAATGATGGTGAAGTTGACAGTAAACTTTGTCATGAACAATAATGCAACATTGTTGCATTTAAGGAATTTGCGTGATGAACCAGGCGGATGCTGCTCCCGAAACCCTGAAAGGCGATGTGGTCAGTCTTTGGGGGCTGATCAGTCAAAGTATTTCCGGCATGGCGCCGACTTGCGATGTGGTGGCTTTCATGACCGCCGGTGCCGCCTTTGCGTTGGTGGCCTTGCCGCTTTCCTACCTCTGGGCATTTGCGCTCATGTTCATCGAAATGAACACCATCTATCACCTGAGCAAACACCGGGCTTCGGCAGGCGGGTATTATGCCTATGTGGCGGCGGGTCTGGGGGCTCGCCCGGCATTACTGACCGGGTTTATGGTGGTGTTTTATCAGTTGCTCAGTGTGGCGGCCATTCCGGTATATGTTGGCGGTGTATTTCTGCCGGGGCTGGCCAAGAGCATGGGTTACCCTTTACCCGCCTGGTTCTGGTTGGTCACCATTTTGTTTTTTATCGGGGTTCCATGGATACTCAGTATTTCCGGCATCCGTCCCAGCATTCGCGTGGTGGCGGTGACCAGTTTTGTGGAAGTGGCCTTTCTGGTGGTCGCCTCCCTGATCATCATTGCCAAAGCAGCGCCGCTGCATCCCTGGGCGCCCTTTTCTATTCCGACAGATGGCTTCAAGGGCGTGGCCATGGGGATGATATTTGCCATCACCAGTTTTATTGGTATCGGCAGCCACACGCCGCTCGGCGAAGAGGTGCGCGGCCCTCGCACCCAGCGTGGCCGGTTGATTGGCAAGGCCGCGTTGCTTTCCCTGACCCTGGTCGGTGCGGCGCTGGTGCTTTCCGCCTATGCTCTGACGGTCGGCTGGGGAGCTACTGATATGGCCAGTTTCGCCCAAGCCGATGCGCCCGGCGTGACGGTCTTTCTGCGTTATCTCGGCCCCGTGGGGGGTATCGCCCTGGTTATCCTCGCCATCAATAGTGCCATGGCTGACAGCCTTGCCTTGCTGAACAGCTCCTCCCGGGTACTGTATGCCATTGGTCGGGACGCCCTGATTTCCGAACGCTTTGCGCAGGTGAGTCATACCCAGGCCCCGCAACGCAGCATTTCGGTGATCACTGGCCTGACTATCCTGGTCGCAGTGCTGGCGGTTGTAATATTCGGGGCCAGCAATGGTTTTAATGTGTTGACCACGGCGGTACTCTTCGGGCTGGTCACCGCCCATACTTTGATGAATCTATCCCTGATGCGTCTCGCCCATGCCGATCATGAAGGGACCAGCACCCGCCTGCTTTATCATTATTTCCTGCCGGTCATTGCTACCGCCTTGTTCTGGGGGGTGTTATATGAGTCCATCGTGCCGCTGGCCTATCCTCTGGATTGGTCTCTGGCTGCCTGGCTGGGCTTCGGCTTGCTGGTGCTGCTGTATGTGATGCGCGTACATGGACGTATTCATCCTGATCAACGCCATCACCTGGGCACGCTGCGCCATCCCCGATAAGTTCTCCGGATGCTTTATTATGAAGCGCTAACAGCCCCATTTGTAAGTGTTTCTTGTGATCCTGAAGCTTGACACCCGGGCACGCCTCGTTTAGCTTGCCAGCATGAGTTCTGCCACCCGTAATGCGCCCCGATCGGTTCGCCCTTCCCCGGCCAGACCAGCAAAAGCCGCGCCCCGAAAACCCTGGCGCCGCGAAGCGTTATTGTTGATCATGCTCGCCATGGCGACCTTCATGGCCATGTCTCTGCTGAGCTTCCATCCTGCTGATCCCAGTTGGTTTAACAGTGGCAAAGGGCTTGCTGTTCAAAATTGGGGTGGCGAAGCCGGGTCTTATCTGGCGGATTTTCTGGTACAGTTCATGGGCATGGCCGCCTGGTTGCTGCCGGCGGCGCTCTATGCCTGGGTGGTGCAGCTCTGGAATCACTGGTTTCGTCAGCGGCAGGGGCGGCGCCTGGCTCCCGTCGGCGGCCTGGCCATATTGCTGGGCATGATGGCGTTTCTGGCCCTGGTCTGGCCTGCGGCCTGGTGGCCGGTAACTGGCAGCTTCGCCGGTGGCATTCTCGGTCAGGAAATCTCCAGCCTCTTTCAGCCATTGCTGGGTTCGGGCGGAAGCGCCCTGCTGTTTCTGGCGGTTTTCGTGCTCGGTATCTTTCTGCTGACAGGGCTGAGTCCCCGGGAGATGTGGACGAAACTGGGGAATATTTCCAACGGATGGCGTGGGCGGAAAATCATCACTATTCCGCGTATTCATATCCCCCGAATCCGGCGCAGGGAGCAATCTCAGCCGGAAACTGCTGTGGTCATATCCAACCCTTCTCCGGCCATTGAGGAAAACAAAGCCCCTGCAGCCACTCCGGGTTTTTTTGCGGCCAAAAAACCGCGTTCCGTCGCCGTCGCCCCGGTGCCCAAAAATACCCGGCAGATGCCCCTGCCAGCACCGGTGGGCCCGCCCCGGGCCGATGGTCTTCCAGACTTGGCCCTGCTCGACCCTGCCGACCCCATGGATCCCACCGGACAACTGGATCCTCAAACCCTGGCCCAGCAGTCGCGTATGTTGGAAGAAAAAATGGCGGATTTCGGGGTGCAGGCCACAGTGGTGGCCGCCAATCCCGGACCCGTCATTACCCGCTTTGAGATCGAACCGGCTCCCGGGGTCAAGGTGAGTCAGGTCGCCGGGCTCAGTAAGGATTTATCCCGTGTGCTGGCGGCCCGGGTGCGGGTGGTGGAGGCGATCCCCGGCAAGGCCACCATGGGCATCGAGGTGCCCAACCCCCGGCGGCGGACGGTCCGGCTTTCGGAAATTCTGTCCAGCTCCGGTTTCAGTCATAGCAAAAGTCTGTTGACTCTGGCCCTGGGACAGGACATTGCCGGACAACCGGTTTCGGCGGATCTGGCGAAAATGCCCCATCTCCTCGTTGCGGGAACCACGGGTGCCGGCAAATCCGTGGGCGTCAATGCCATGATATTGAGCATTCTCTTCAAGGCTACAGCCGCCGAGGTGCGGCTGATCATGGTAGACCCCAAAATGCTGGAGTTATCCATTTATGAGGGCATTCCCCATTTGCTGGCGCCGGTAGTTACCGATATGAAAGAAGCGGCCAACGCCCTGCGCTGGTGTGTGGCGGAGATGGAAAGACGCTATAAACTGATGGCTTTTGTGGGCGTTCGCAATCTGGCGGGTTATAACCAGAAGGTTCAGGAAGCCATCGCTGCGGGGCATCCTCTGCCGGGTCCTGACAAGGATCTGGACGGGGAGCCCATTACTCTGAATACCTTGCCAGCAATTGTCGTGATCATCGACGAGTTTGCGGATCTGATGATGGTAGTCGGCAAGCAGGTGGAAACCCTCATCACCCGTCTGGCCCAGAAAGCCCGGGCCGCCGGATTGCACTTGATCATGGCGACCCAGCGCCCTTCCGTGGATGTCATCACCGGCCTGATCAAGGCCAATGTTCCTACCCGCATTGCCTTTCAGGTGTCTTCGCGGATTGATTCACGTACCATTCTCGACCAGATGGGGGCTGAAACCCTGCTCGGCCAGGGCGATATGCTCTATCTGCCACCGGGTTCCGGTTATCCGCAACGGGTGCATGGCGCCTTTGTCAGTGACGACGAAGTGCATCGTGTCGTAGAGTCGTTACGGCAGTTGGGCGCACCCCAGTATGATGAGCGAATTTTACAGGGCGGTGAAAGTGCTGATGGTGAAGATCTGGAGGGGGCTGGCGGTGAAGATGCCGATCCGCTTTATGATCAGGCAGTGGCTATTGTCACCAGTAGTCGCAAGGCCAGCATTTCCTACGTGCAGCGGCAACTGAAGGTGGGCTATAATCGCGCCGCACGCATGATTGAAGAAATGGAAAGAGTGGGTGTTGTCGGGCCTTTGCAAAGTAACGGGAGCAGGGAAATTTATGCAGCAGCGCCACCGGGTCGTGATTAAAGCAAAAAGCCGAGGGTTTTTCGGGCTGTTACTGGGCCTTGCCATTTTGCTCGGCTGGACTACTGCGGCAAATGCTGCTTCGGGCATGGATATGCTGCATCATTTTTTTCAGAGCACCCATACCATTACCGCCCGGTTCAGTCAGGAAGTGGCCAACCATGATGGCCAGATTGTCAAAAAGGCCAGTGGCAGTTTGTGGATTTCCCGCCCCGGCCAGTTTCGCTGGGATTACAGCGGCGCCAATGGGCAGACCATTGTTTCCAACGGGAGCAAAGTCTGGCTTTATGAACCGGCTCTGCAACAGGTCACCGTGCAACCCCTGGGAAAGGCCCTGGGCTCCACTCCGGCGGCGTTAATTGCCGGCAATGATGACTTGAGCCAGCGCTTTGATATCAGTGATCTGGGCACTAAAAATCAGTTGCACTGGTTATTGTTGCGTCCCAAAAACGGTCAGGATCAGGGTTTTACTTCCCTGCGTCTCGGCTTCAATCAGGCCGGGATCCTGCAGGAAATGCGCATGGAAGATGCTTTCCAGCAGGAGACGGTTCTGCATTTTACCCATATAGAAATCAATCATGCCATTCCGGCCAAGGAGTTTCAGTTTACCGCTCCTGCCGGAGTCGATGTTCTTTCGCAATAAATTTTTCTGGAGTGCTGCATGCGTAATGTCAAAACCGGTTTGACCCTTCTGGCCCTGGGCCTTTTCGTCAGTGTGCAGGCACAGGCATCGGGGTTTGCGGTGCCCACATCGGTCGTAGGGCTTTCCGAAGCGGGAGCCACCGTGGCCGATGCCAGTCCCGTCAGCAGTTTTGCCGTTAATCCGGCGGATATGGTGTTTTTCCCCGGAACTCGCGCCAGTCTGGATGTGGTCGCCGCAGAACCCAGCTATAAAAAAGATGGGGTGGGTGCCAGCAATAATCTGCTGATCATGCCCAATTTATTCGTGACCCACCGCTTTGATAACTTACCCCTGGCTGCAGGGCTGGGCATTACCTCTCCCTATGGAATCAATGCCACCTGGCCAGCAGGAAGCTTGAGCGCGGAGCAGACGCTACCCTACAAAAATGATCTGCGCCTCATCGACATCAATCCGGGCGTGGCTTACCTGATTCTGCCCAATCTGAGTATTGGTGCAGGGCTGGATTATTACCAGAGTCTCAGCGCAACTTTTGGACCGCATTCCGGCAACGGCGGCGGCGTCGGCGGCAATGTCGGCCTCTTTTATACCACTGAAACCTTCAATGCAGCCCTGAGTTACCGCTCAACCGCCAACGTGGGCAGCGATATTCGTCTGCCCAGTCAGGTCCAGGCCGGTATCCGCTACCGCTTCACCCCCGCATTTGCAACCGAGTTGGATGTGGACTGGAATGACTGGAGTAATACCCGCTTACCTGGTTATGGTAACCTCGGCTGGAAATCAGCCCTCGCCTATCGTCTGGGTTTGAGCTATCACTTCAGTCAGTTCCTGGCTTTGCGTGGCGGGCTCGCCCACGAAGACAGTCCGACCGATGGCTCCAGTATCCAGGCTGCTGCCCCGGCCCCCAGCAGCAATCTGGTATCCTTTGGCTTGGGTATCGGGCTTGGACACTGGCAGTATGACCTCGGGGCTTCCTATGCTCTTTCCGGTAATGCCACTTCCTATTCCTTGACCTTTCCCGGAACTTACAAAGCCAGCACCTTTAACTTCGGTGCGGCTATTTCCCGGCATTTCTGACCCTGGTCAGCCTCGGAGATCCTTTGCTGAATCAAGCGCGTGATCTCCGCCCTCTGGCGGCGCGCCTGCGCCCTCAGCGTCTGGAGGATTACGTCGGCCAACCGCACCTGCTCGGCGAACAGGGGCCATTGCGTGCCATGCTCCGCTCCGGGCAGCTCCATTCCATGATTTTTTGGGGCCCACCGGGCACCGGTAAAACCACCCTTGCCCAATTGCTGGCGCAGTCAGCGGATTATCATTTTCAAGTGCTTTCAGCAGTCAATAGTGGCGTCAAGGAAATCCGCGCCGCCATCAGCAGTGCCGAAGCGCATCGGATTGATGGGCAGGAAACCGTCCTCTTTATTGACGAAATCCATCGGTTCAACAAAACCCAGCAGGACGCCCTGCTGCCCTATGTGGAAGAAGGCGTCATTACTCTGATTGGTGCCACTACAGAAAACCCCAGTTTTGCCCTGGTCAATGCCCTGCTTTCCCGGGCGCGGGTGTATGTGCTCAAGAGCCTGGAGGAAGCCGATCTAGCCATCATTCTTGCGCGAGCTTTGCAGGATCCCACCCAGGGTTTGGGTGCGCGTTCCATTGATTTTCCAGTTGAATTGCGTCAAGGCCTGTTGCGTGCGGCGGATGGAGATGCCCGCCGCCTCCTGAATCTGCTGGATCTCGCGGTACAGCTGGCGGAGCAGCAGGAAGATACCGTACGGATTACGCCCCAGGCCTTGCTTGCCGCGACTGGGCAAAGCTGGCGGCGTTTCGACAAGGGTGGCGAGGCTTTTTATGATGAAATTTCCGCTTTCCACAAATCCCTGCGCGGTTCTGACCCCGATGCCGCCCTGTATTGGCTGGCAAGAATGCTCGATGGTGGTGCCGATCCCCTTTACCTGACCCGGCGTCTGGTACGGATGGCCTCGGAGGATGTGGGCCTCGCAGACCCGCGCGCTCTTGAAATGGCTCTGGCGGCCAAAGATGCCTACCAGTTTCTGGGCAGTCCCGAGGGTGAGCTGGCCCTGGCGCAAGTGACGGTGTACCTGGCCAGCTGTCCCAAAAGTAACCGTGTGTATGCGGCCTGGAACCAGGCACAATCTCTGGTCAAAGCTGGAAGCAGTCTGGAAGTCCCTCTGCATTTGCGCAACGCGCCCACCAAATTGCTCAAAACGCTGGATTACGGCAAGGAATATCAATACGATCACGACTATCCCGATGCCATTGCTCCTGGACAGGAATATTTTCCGTCGGCACTGGCGGGAACCCGTTTTTATGAACCCAGCGAACGCGGGCTGGAACTGCGCATTCAGGAACGTCTGCGCTGGATTGGCTCCCGTCGCGCCACTGCTGAAGAGAAAAAGCCCCATGCTTGACCCCAACTTGTTGCGCAATGAACCCGAAAAGGTCGCTGCCGGACTCGCCCGTCGGCATTTTACGCTGGACGTCGATGCCCTGAAGGCACTGGACCAGCAGCGCAAAACCCTGCAAATCCAGATGGAAGAGCAACGCAATGCACGCAACGAAGCCTCCCGGGAAATTGCCCAGGCCCGTCGGCAGGGATTGGATACCGGCGCCATGCAAGCGGCGGCCGGGCAATACGGAGAAAGCATCAAGGCGCTGGAGCAATCTCTAGAAACTGTCTTGCAACAGTGGGAGACACTGGTCAGCAGTCTGCCCAATCTGCCTCAGGACGCTGTCCCTGATGGACGGGATGAAGCCGACAATGTGGTGTTGCGCCATTGGGGAACTCCCCGTGAATTTTCGTTCACCGCCAAAGATCATGTGGACCTCGGCGAGGCCTTGGGGATCCTGGATTTCGCCGCAGGCGCCCGACTGGCTGGTGCGCGATTTGTGGTTTTGCGGGGCCTGGGTGCCCGTCTGGAAAGGGCGCTCATCCAGTTCATGCTTGATTTGCAGGTGAATACCCATGCTTATACCGAAATCGCTCCGCCGTTTCTGGCCAATGCGGACTCATTATTCGGCACCGGACAATTGCCTAAATTTGAAGACGATTTGTTTGCTCTACGCGATGACCCTTATTATCTGATTCCCACAGCAGAAGTACCGCTCACCAATTTGTTGCGCGGCGAAATCGTCACGACGCTTCCCCAGAAGTTCTGCGCCTATACCCCCTGTTTCCGACGCGAAGCAGGGGCTTATGGCCGCGATACCCGGGGCATGATTCGCCAGCATCAGTTTGACAAGGTTGAGCTGGTGCAGGTGGTGCGCCCCGAAGATTCCGCCGACGCCCTTGAGGCGCTCACCGGGCATGCCGAAAAAGTCCTTCAATTACTAGAACTTCCCTATCGAGTCATGGCGCTCTGTGCCGGAGACATGGGTTTCAGTGCGGCGCGCACTTATGATCTGGAAGTCTGGTTGCCGGGCCAGAACCAGTATCGTGAAATCAGCTCCTGCAGCAATTTTGAGAGTTTCCAGGCGCGCCGATTGCAGCTACGCTATCGCGGCGAAGACGGCAAGCCCCAGCTGGTACACACCCTGAATGGCTCGGGACTGGCAATTGGCCGCACCCTGGTGGCTTTGCTGGAAAATCACCAGCAGGCCGACGGCAGTGTGCACCTTCCCGAAGCGTTACGACCCTATATGGGTGGAATGGACACTATCCGGGCATAAGATGTCAGATCCCTATCTGCCTGTCAGTTGTGCCTTGCACAGCGCTTTGGAGCTTGCAGCCCTGCAACGGCGGCCAGTGATACTCCAACTGCATGATGGCCGCCATCTCCAGGGACAGATTCTGGATGTCTGGACAGCTGCGGGAAGGGAGTGGCTCAAGCTTCTGGACCAGCACCAGGAACATATCCTCGACCTCACTTTTATTGATCAACTCCAGGAATCATCTCTTCATGAAAATTAAGCCTATTCATTGGGTACTGCTGGGCGGACTCTGGTTCAATGGGCAGACCGCCCTGGCGGCAGAGTTTCCCCTGCCTGCGGCAGGCAGCAACATGGTCGGACAACTCCGGGTCGTGCTGGCCCGTCAGCAGGATACTCTGCTGGATATTGCCCGCCATTATGACGTGGGCTACAACGAAATCCGTGCAGCCAATCCGGGTGTGGATCCCTGGTTACCTGGAGCCGGTACCCGGGTGCTCGTGCCTACCGAATACATTCTCCCGCCCAAGCCCTGGCAGGGCATCATTATCAACATTCCCGCCCGTCGCCTGTATTATTTTCCGGCAGGACAGAAGGTGGTCTACACCTTTCCGGTAGGCATTTTCCGTCCTAACTGGCCCGATCCGGTGGGCAGCACGAAAATCATTGCCAAGGTCAAAAATCCCACCTGGACGGTTCCCAAAAATATTCAGGAAGAACATGCCAAGGCTGGCGAACCGATCCCGGCATTTTTCCCGGCGGGACCCGACAACCCCATGGGTGAACTGGCGCTGGAAACCGGATGGTCGCAAATCTTTATCCACGGCACCAACAAGCCCTGGGGTGTAGGAATGCGGGTCAGTCATGGCTGCTTCCATGTGTATCCGGAAAATGAGGTACAGCTATTCAAAATGGTCAAGGTGGGTACGCCTGTGCGTAGTATCGACCAGCCCTATGTGGTGGGTAGCAATGGTGATGGAAACCTGTATCTGCAGAGTTTTGAACCCGTAGAGGCCTATCACAAGGGCAGTAACAATCAGCAGCGTGCAGTAGATGCCATTACTACTTACAGTACGGCGCTGCATCAGGCCTGGACCATCAACTGGCAGCGGGTCATCAATCTGGTAGAAAAACCCAATACCGTCCCTGTGGCCATCAATATCAACACCCCGGACTTGCAGACGGTAGCTCGTCAGTTGCAGGCGCAACCCTATGATTTTGCCCCCTACGGAGACAACGCCAATACCGCTACCCCGCCTCCGGCCCCCGTAGCCATGGGCGAATCCGCCCGGTGAAAGGAGAGAGGGAGTGTTGAAAAAAGTGCTTGCACACCCCCGGACCCCCATGTATAGTGCGCTCTCTCGACGGGGCAGCGGTCCTGAAAGAGAGCGACAAAGCAGAAAGGTATTGACAGTAAAATAGCTTACCACGTATGATTGTCGACCCTGTTGCGGGGTGGAGCAGCTTGGCAGCTCGTCGGGCTCATAACCCGAAGGTCGTAGGTTCAAATCCTACCCCCGCTACCAA
>NZ_JBYCKQ010000023.1:0-15431 GCF_057473465.1 Acidithiobacillus sp. TH-A117 | reverse complement strand
ACCGCACCCGCCAGGAAGTGCTGCATTACGCCATTCTCACCTGGGCAGTCAGCCTGATCCCGGCATTCCTCACCGGCGACTGGATTTATGGCGGCATTGCCTGGCTCTCGGGGGCCTGGTTTGTGGGCATGGCCCTGCGGTTGAAAGCCCTGCCTGAAGGCCCGGAAATGGATCAATACGCCCGCAGCATGTTCGCTTATTCCATCTCTTATCTGTTTTTGCTTTATACCGGACTGATTCTGGGCCGATTGCTGATCGGATGATGGCAGGGACAGTGCTCTTGGATCTGTGCAATTAGCGGGACCAAGTCTGACGCTCGCTGTGCCATCTGGACCAGACGATCCTTCAACCAGGAGGCAATCCAGCATGAGAGGGCTGGAGCGGCTCTGGACAACGGCGCAGCAAGCCTTTTTTTTCTGATCATGTCTAAAGCAACATATTGTTTAAAAAAGTAAAAAAAATAAGCAGATAGCAATATCAAGAGTTTTTGGGGAGAAATGAGGATATTCTTGGATGCCGGGCATACAGTTTGCTACAGACTAATTAGTTTATGTCTGAAGGCTTCCGTGAAAAGTTCAGGAAAATAATGGTCGAGGTTTTGGAAAGGGGTCCCCAATAATGAAATTTCGTGGAGTAGTCGCACTGGGTGTGAGTCTGTGCGCAAGTATGTGGGTTACAGCAGTGGCAAGTCCGGTTTATGTGGAAAAAGTGGATATGCCTATGCAGGCCACCATGACGGAAGTGAAAAATGTGCTGCATGATGGAGGTTACAAAATTGTACTTCATCTCAATATTCTCAAACTGATTCAATCCCAGCAGAAACAACTCAAAATTCCCGATTTCAATGCCCGCAAGTTTACCGACGTGCAGGCCCTGGTGTTTTGTAATCCCTATGATTTCAGCAAGCTGTTGAATGCGGACTGGCCTGCTGCGGCCGGTTGTCCACTCACGCTGGATGTGTTTTCCAAAGGCCCGAACAGTTACATCGTTTATGGATTGCGCGCAGATTTTGCGAATACACCAGCTTCCAAAAAAATTACCCAGTCTTTTGATCAAGCGGTGATCAAAGTGCTTCAGGGAATCCCGATGTCACGACAAATCAGCAAAATCCCGGACTTGTCCGGTAAATAATGGAATTGGCTTATGGCTGCAATAAGGAGATGTCAATGGAACAGATGAAGAGAAGAAAGTTTTTGGGAATTTCGGCAGCGGGTGTGGCCGCAGTGGCGGGTTCAGGCGTACTGATGCCGGCCATTGCCAATGCTGCCAATGTGGCAGGCTGGCCTGCGGCGGCATTTGATGCCAAGGCACTGGATGCGGCCATGAAGGACAGCATTGATACGACTTCGGTCAAAGTTTCGCCGAAAGTACACCTGACCGCGCCTACCATTGCTGAAAATGGAGCGGCCGTGCCGGTTACCGTCGATGTGGATCATCCCATGACGGCCGATGATTATATCGAATCCGTTTATTTGTATGTGGACCATAATCCCACCCCGCTGGCCAGTGCATTTCACTTTAGCGCGAACAATGGTCAGGCGTACTTCCAGGCACGCATAAAAATGGCCAAGACCGATATGGTCAGAGCTGTCGCCAAAACCAATAAAGGCGTGTTGATGGCGTCCAAGCCTCAGGAAGTCAAAGTCACCATCGGTGGTTGTGGCGGTTAAGGCAAAATTCCCGGCAATAATGATTTGATGAAGGAGAATTTATCATGGCAGCAATGGGTAACCCGATGATCCGGATGGCTTCACATGCCAAAAAGGGCCAAGTTGTAGAAGTACGTTCTTTGATCATGAATCCGATGACGACCGGACTCAGTAAAAATAAGGCAGGTAAATTGATTCCAGCCCATTTTATTCAGACCGTCACGGTGACTTTCAACAATAAGCCATTATGCAATGTGGATTGGAGTACTGCGATTAGCGCCAATCCTTATCTGGCTTTCAAAATGCGCGCTGAAGAAAGCGGCACCCTGGAAATGACCTGGAAGGACAATACCAACGGTGTCTGGTCCAGCAAGGCATCCATTACCGTGGCATAAGCGCAGTTTTCATAAAATACAGATGCGAGGTGAGTATGAATCTGACACGTAGAGATTTCATGGCCATGATGGGGATTGCCGGTGCAACCGGATTTCTGTCACCGTCCGCTATTGCTTCTTCCTGGGGGTCAGGAAAAGACCCCTACGAAATAGATGATTATGGTAATGTTACATTACTGCATATTACCGATACCCATGCCCAGTTGTTGCCCGTATGGTGGCGGGAGCCGGGTACCAATATCGGGACCCGGAAGCAGAAAGAATGGGGGGTGACCCCGCATCTGGTGGGCAATCACAAGTTAGAGTATTACGGTATCAAGGCCGGTACGCCCGAAGGGTATGCTTTGTCCTGCATGGATTTCGATACCCTCGCCCACAAATATGGCAAAATCGGCGGATATGCTCATATTGCCACCCTGGTCAAGCGTTATCGTGAACAGGTGGGTAAAAAAGCCATTCTGCTGGATGGTGGGGATGCCTGGCAGGGTTCTGCCACCAGTCTATGGACCAAAGCCGAAGACATGGTGGGTGCCCAGAATCTGCTCAAGGAAGATTATTTTGTCGGCCATTGGGAATTTACCTATGGGGCAGATCGGGTCGAGTATCTGCTGAAGCACAAACTCAAGGCGAAATTTCTTTCCCAGAATGTGTTTACCATTCCCTGGGATGAGCCGGTATTTGATCCCTATGATATTCGAGAAATCAGTGGCCGCAAAGTCGCTATTATTGGCCAGTCCTTTCCTTTTACACCCATCGCTAATCCCGCCTATTTTGTACCGAAGTGGGCTTTTGGCATTCATCCCGGACATATGCAGAAAATGGTCGATGAATGCCGTGAAAAACACCATGCGGATATTGTCGTGGTGCTCTCCCATAACGGTGCTGACGTGGATAAGAAAATGGCCTCGCAGGTCAACGGCATTGATATTATTCTGGGTGGACACACGCATGAAATCATGGGTCCCCGTCCGGTTAAAATCAACAACACCCTGATTATCAATACCAGTACCAATGGCAAATTCCTGGCTCGTTTTGATCTGGATGTGGGCAAGGGAAAACTTAAGGGCTGGCGTTTCCATTATCTCCCGATCATTTCCAATATGATTCCGGAAGATAAAGAAATGGTAGATTATATTACCAAGGTCCGCGCACCTTACGCCAAGAAACTGGCAGAGCCTTTGGCGGTAACGGAAAGTCTTTTGTATCGCCGCGATAATTTCAATGGCACTTTTGACCAGATTCTCTGCGACGCGCTGCGTGAGGAAATGGATTGTGAAGCCGCCTTCTCTCCGGGCTTCCGCTGGGGTTACTGCAAACTCCCTGGTGAAACTATTACCATGGAAGATGTCATGGGCCAGACGGCCATTACCTATCCCCAGGTGACCGTCACGGAATATACCGGTGCTGAGCTGAAAAATGTCATGGAGCAGGTAGCCGATAATCTGTTCAATCCGAATCCTTATTACATTCAGGGCGGCGACATGATTCGGGTGGGGAATATCCAGTACACCATGGATCCCGGCGAAACCATAGATAAGCGCATCACCGACTTGCGCATCGGCGGGAAAATGGTGCAAGCCAACAAGCGCTACAAGGTGGCGGGTTGGGGTGCCATGCAGCGCGTCGAAGGCACGCCTGTCTGGGATATTTTTGCCAAATGGCTGCGGTCCAAAAAGACCGTTTCGGCCAATCCCCGGGATTTGCCGGTACTCACCAAAAATATGACGGGTAATCCCGGCATTGCCTTTCCCAAGGAATATGATCTTTAGGCAGAAGCTGCCGCTCAATCGGGAGACAAAAAGTGACGCGCACCCTGGCAGACCTCAGCATGTCAGAAAAAATCATGCACACTGGATTTATTTTTCTGGTGGGCTTAGGCCTTCTGGTTGCTGAGGCCTACACCTATGTCACCCATGCCGGGCTGAATGGCAAGCCCGGTATTTCGGTTCAGGATGTGGCCATGTCTTATTACGGCAATCGTAAATCCAGCAAGTTGCAGGAAATGCTCCCGGCCATGATGCCCATGGCCCATGTGCCTGCCAGTGAGCGGCCGAAAATGATTCAGGCGGTCAATCACTGGATTGCCAACGGGGAAACCCGAAATGACTACGAGCAGGAAGTAAAGCCGTTGATTAATGGTTCCTGTTTGAAATGTCATACCATGGGTATGCCCAATATTGGCAGCTACAAATTGCTCAAGGCCCAGGCGCATGTGGATATGGGCATGCCCTATTCGCAGATGCTGATGATGGGCATGATTCATCTGACCACATTAGGTGTCATTTTCTGGATTGCGGGCTGGATTTTCAGTAAAGCGCGATTCCCGCGTATTCCCAAATACCTGATGATAGGCGTGCCATTTTTCGCTTTTTTCCTGGATTTTGCCGGTTGGTTTCTCACCAAGCAAGACCCCAACTGGGTGTGGTTGGTATTGATCGGGGGTATTTTGTCCTGCCCGTTGGTGCTCATCGGCATGGCCATCAGTCTCTATCAAATCTGGTTGTATCCCCGCCAGGAGGAAGTCCAGTCATCGTGAGTAAAGCGCCATGTTAGAAGCCCATGCCCCTGTTTATACAGAGCCCTTAAGTATCCGGATAGTTGTTCGGGTACTGGGTTCCATGCGTTTGGCAGTGCATTTGCTACTCTTTGTCGCTATTGCTTCCATCATTGGTACGGTTTTGCCGCAGCAGGAAGTTTACACGGACTATTTGCACCAGTTCGGTCCATTCTGGTTTACCGTATTTGGCCATCTGGATTTGTATGATGTGTATCGTTGCGGGTGGTACATGGGGATTGTCGCTTTTTTGATTATCTCCACAACCGTCTGTGTATTGCGTAATGCGCCTCCTATGGTCCGGGAAATGCGTCATGTGCCGTCCAGTCCATCAGCACATTTTTTACAAAAAAGGCCCGAGCACTTCACTTCCACTTCAGCAAAAGCTCACGGCGAAATCCTTCAGTTCGCCGTCGCCGCCTTGCGCGATTTTGGTTATCAGGCCAGGTCTGTTCAGGATACTGCAGGAAAAACACAGCTTTTTGCACAAAAAGGACGATTTTACCGTATCGGTTATCTGTTGACCCATGTCGGTATCATCCTGTTTTGTGTCGGTGCCATCTATAACGCCAATTTGCCGCTGAAATGGGCGGAGTGGACGGGAACGGTACATCCCGAAAAGAATTTTGATCTTCCTCTTTCCAAAATTCCCCAGTCCAGTTGGTTGTCTTCGTCAAGTTCGGCATTTCGCGGAATCATCACCATTCCGGTAGGACAGACCGTCAATGCCATGTTTGAACTGGTGGGCGATGGATTTCTGGTACAACACCTCCCTTTTATGTTGCGCCTGGATGCCTTCAAAGTGACACATTATTCCAATGGCCTGGCCAAAGATTTTGTTTCGACGGTTTCTCTGTATCACCATGACGGGAAATTGTTCAAAACTGGCATTGTGCGGGTTAACCATCCCATGTCGGTGAGTGGTGTACAGATTTATCAGTCCAGTTATTCGGATAGTGCCTCTAGATTGCAGCTACACAATTATTTACTGTCCGATCCGGGGTTGCCTCCCGCTACCATCAGCGCTGCTGTGGGTGAGCACCTGAAAACCTTTGGTTCACAATATGCCATTTCCCTGCGTGATTTCAAAACCCAGAATGTCATTCCGCGTAAGGCGGTGGGTCTTTCTCCGGGTGCGAATCATGGCATGATCAACATGGGTCCAACGGTCAGTTATCTGGTAAATAATGATCGAGACCACACTCAGGTACTGATTAAATCCTACATGAAACCCTTTTCCCGAAATGGCGAAGCCTATCGCTTGATTGGTTTTCGTGAAATGGGTTCAATGACCTATCATTACCTGACCATTCCCCAGGGTCCCCAACATGGCATTCGCTTGTTCATGGCCTATCTGGGTAATCTGGAACAGGCCGCACGGCATGGAGAGAACGCTTCAAAAGCCGTTTTTCTCCGTAATCTGGATAAGGCACAAGCCCAGACCCGGGTTTTTCTGAATGTGCATGACCGTGATTTGTTTCTCCAGTCGAGCCTGAAAGCCATGCAGGAGTTGCGTGCCTATCCCTTACCCTTTCTGACGGTATTTCATCATTACGATTTGCACTGGTCAGCGGGTCTGGAAATCACCCGGTATCCGGGAATGAAAATCATCTATATCGCCTGTTTTGCCCTGGTTTTCGGGATATTCATTTTGTTTTATGTGCCGCGTCGGCGTATCTGGATTCAGATTGATGAGGATAAGGAAAAAAGCCGAATCAACCTGTTTGCGGATAGTTCGCGGAATGAAGAGGACTTTCATCGGGATATGGAGGATCTGAATGCGCAATTGCAGGAAAAGCTGTAAACAAAAACTTTATTAACCGCGTATGAAAATTTTAATAGGAGGTTGTCATGAAAAATTCTCAATGGTTAGCCACAGCTGCAATCATTGCTACCGCTGCATTTATGGGGGTGGACACTGCTGCCATGGCCGCACCGATGACTACGGCACAGAATATCGCTGCAGGAAAGTCCATCGCCTTCAACCGGACACAAGGAAACTGTCTGGCTTGTCATGTACTGCCAGGCGGAACGATGGCTGGTAATGTGGGGCCCGATTTATCGGTATTGCCGCTCAAAGCCATCTTCAAAACCAAAGAAAAACTGGTGAATTTTTTGTATGACCCGGAAAAGGTGATCCCTCATATCAATATGCCCCAGTTTGGTAAAAACAAGGTGCTGACCCATCACCAGATGGAACTGGTGGCGGATTATCTCTGGTCACTCAAGGGCTGATAGGCTATTTCAGAAAAAAGGAGTGCAAACATGAAAAAATTCATTATTGTGGCTGCCGCGCTGAGTCTGGTCGGAATAGCTGGCAGTGCTGAAGCCATCGACTGGTGGAATCTGGGTAATACCAAAGTTGGTCCTGAACAGACCCTCAAGGATTTTCACCAGTATTTCAAGGAACAGTTTCCGAAAATGTCTCTACAGAAATATGCTCTGGGCAGTTATGCTTTCAGCCCGGAAATGTATCAACAATATCAGCAGGCTATTCAATTTAATCCCGGTGACTTGACGCTTAGCCAGGGTAAAGCTGCCTGGGATAAAAAATTTCCGGACGGTAAAAGCTATGCCTCCTGTTTTCAGAATGGCGGGAAAGGCGTGGCAGCCAGTTATCCCTATTTTGATAACAAGACCGGGCAGGTGGTTACTACCCAGATGCGCCTGAATAGTTGTCGGGTCGAAAATCATCTGCAACCCCTGAAATATGGCAGCGCCACCATGGTCGCTCTGGATACCTACTTTACTTCGCTGTCCAACGGAATGCCGGTGGATATCAAAGTGCAGGGGCCGGGTGCGGTCAAAGCCTTTGAAGAAGGCAAGGCCAATTACTTCATGAAGCGCGGGCAACTCAATTTCAGCTGCGCGACCTGCCATGTGGCCTATGCCGGCAAATATTTGCGCGCCCAGATTATTTCACCGTTACTGGGACAAAGTGCTCATTATCCGACTTATCGTGCGGCATGGGGTGCGGTCAATACTTTTGAAAAGCGCTTCCAGGGCTGTGACAAAAAAGTGGGTGCCATTCCGCAAAAGCTGGAAAGCGTCAATTATCGTAATCTGGAATATTTTATGTCCTACATCAGTAATGGCATAAAAATCAATGTCCCGGGTTATCGTCCCTGATCATGTATTCATCATGGGAGTCTCTTTATGTCTATAGAATCCTCGGAAATACGCCATCTGCTGACCTTTGGCGGAATGCGTGCCGAAGGGCGTCTGGCCGCCCAGCTTTGGGCCGCTTTTCTGACTATCGGTGCTTTTCTGGTCTGGTATCTGTTTAGGGCCGATTTCTGGATGTGGCAGTTTATTGTGCTGGGTCTGTGGTACGCAGGGCTGATGTGGTTTGGCATCCGCTGGCCCGCCTTCCGGATTTTGTTTTTGGTGGTGATTGGCATCGCTGCCATTGGTGTGGGTCTTTATCAATCGGGATACACGGCGGCCAATAGCGCGGCGTTGTATTATGTCTTCCAGAGTAACTCCATGTTTTACTGGATGAGTGCTGCGATCCTGATCAGTGCCATCGGGTATTATCGTTATTTGTTCAGTGGTCATCAGTCGGCAGGAGACTGGGGGCATCGCTTTGCCTGGGTCACTGTGGCTCTGGGCTTTGCCGGTTTGGCCATCCGCTGGCAGGAGACCTATATCGGGCACCCCTCCTGGGGACATATCCCGGTGACCAATATGTACGATGCCATGGTGCTGCTCTGCACTACCACGGCACTCTTCTACTTGTATTACGAAGGTCAGGGTAAAAATCGCGGGCTGGGTGCTTTTGCCATGCCCATGATTCTGGTGGCAGATATATTTCTGGTCTGGGTCGGGGTGGCTTATCACCAGAATCAGATTCAGCCGGTGATTCCTGCTCTGCAGAGCTTCTGGATCAAGCTGCATGTGCCCTGTGAGTTTATTGCCTACGCCAACTTTTATCTGGCGGCCATGGTCGGTGTGGCTTATCTGCTCAAGGAAAAGGCCGAACGTACAGGGGGTGCCTTGGTGAGCCGCCTGCCCGACCTGAACAAACTGGAGCGCATCATGGGGTCCATGGTGATGTTCGGTTTTCTGTTTTTTACGGCCGGAACCATTCTGGGTGCGGTATGGGCCGCTAAAGCCTGGGGCGGATTCTGGTCCTGGGATCCCAAGGAAACCTGGGCACTGATTGTCTGGCTCAATTATGCGGCCTATTTACATATGCGCAGTAATAAATCTTTCGGCCAGCATAACAAGGGGCGTAAACTCGCCTGGTGGGCAACGATCAGCCTGATTACGGTCACGTTTTGTTTTATCGGAGTGGATTTGTTTTTGGGCGGGCTTCATTCCTACGCCAAGCTGTAATGTTAGGGTAGTCTTATAAAGGCCTTGTCTTCCGTGGCAAGGTTTTTATAATGCTGATTTTTTTCAATATGTTGTAAAAATAAGCAAAAACAAAGAGCGTAACTATATTATAATAATAAAATATACTATTTATAATGCATTCATATATTATCGAAGTTATTAAAAATTTCTTTGTTGTTATTAATCCGCGCGTAAGCTATAAAATAGATAACAGTATCCCATGTGGATGAATAAGCATTCATCATGGATTGGATGCTGAGCAATAGTGCTGATAAAAAGAGGTGTCGATATGAATTCACAAACATCAACCAACCAAGCCCGCCTGACGCTGTTTTCCTGGCCGTTACTCGCTGCGCGGGGAGTTGCCGCCTTACTATTCGTGATTGCTTCACTGATTGCTTTTGGTGAAACCATGACTCTGCTGGTATGGTTTTTTGCCATTTATGTATTTTTTGATGGAGGATATTCCGCCATTCGCCTCGCCCAGAAGGGCAGTGGTGCCTGTCCCAAGGTATTGATTGCCATCAAGGCAGTCATTGGGATTGCTGCCGGTATTGCGGTTATTGTCCTTTCCCAAAATGCACACTTGCTACCGACATTGCTCACCATTTTTGCCTGGGTAGCCATTGTTGGCGTCATTGAAGGGATATGGGTACTGCGTAATGTTCGCAACAAAGAAGCGGTGATGATCATCGGTTCGACGGCTTATCTGGCTCTTGCGGTAGCGCTGCAATTCATTTTCGCCCTGGCACCTGATGCTGGTCCCTCGGTGTATAACTGGATCATCATCGGATTTTCAGCCGCATTTTCAGCCGCCATGTTTGGTATGGCCTGGGCCATGCGTCGTAATCTGCTGAAAATGGGTGGGGGTACTGCTGCTACAGCTCAGGCCCATTCTGCCTGAACGTCAGAAAAGTATTGACAGATCCTTGTTCGTACATTTCATTCAGTAACCCATCAGTAACCATCTCTACCCAGAGCCGCACCGGATGGTGTGGCTCTCGTTATATCCATAATAAAAAACGATAGGGGAAAACCTATGGTATTGAGCAAAGCCACTGAGCAAGCACTGCGCGGTCTGATTTATATTGCCGCACAGCGGCGCGGAGAACCGGTACTGAGCCGGGAAATCGCCGATTATCTGGGCGTTCCCGTTCAATGTATCACCAAAATCATGCGTAATCTGGCCAAACGCGGATTTCTGGAATCTGTCAAAGGCCGGGGTGGGGGCTTTGTCCTCCTGCCCGCTGCAGAAACCTTGAACATCATTGATGTCGTGGAGGCTGTCGAAGGGCATCCGCTGTCGCCCCATTGCGTTCTGGGGCTGAAGGTTTGTGCGGATGAAACCGCTTGCCCTCTGCACCGGCAGTGGGCCGATTTGCGTCGACAGGAGATCGACTGGTTGCGTACCCAGACCATCTGTGAAATGGCCAAGATGTGCTTTTCCAGTATGCAGGTGGCGTGAGTCAAAGATGGACTTTCGCTCAGGGTTGCTCAGGCGTCGCGGCGCACCCGAATGGTCTGGAATTGGCGATAGATGACCTGACCCGGTCCGCCACCGGGCTTGCGTTGCACATGGCGGATTTCGGTCCAGTCCACTTCCGCACTCAAGGCCCGCGACTGGCTATATTGCAAGGCCAGACGTGCCGCCGCTGCGATGACCTTTTCCGGAACTGCAATCTGGGCATTGCTGCGCCGTAAAACGACATGACTCCCTCCCAGGTCCTGCACATGAAACCAGAGATCCCAGGGCTTGGCATGGCGAAAGGTAAGGCGATCGTTTTCACGAGCGTTATTCCCCCAGAGGATGCTGAAACCGGCCACGACCGTCTGATGAAATGTTTCTGTGGATATCCGCGAAGTCCGCTCCGGGGTTTTCTGCGGCGCCAGGGTAGAGGAATGCTGACGAGTCTCCTGCAGTTGGGATAACACCTCCAACCCCTTTATCCTCAAGGCGTCGAGCAGTTTTTCGCTATCCTCCAGGCGCTGGCGAATTTTCTGAATGGCCCGCTGGCTTTTCAGGGCTTTTTGCATGTATTGCTGAGCCTGTTGATGCAGGGGTTTGCCGGGAGTGACCGCGATTTCCAGCACGGGGCCATCCGGATGGGTATGGTCTGTCGCCTGAATCGAAGATTTTCGGCAGATGGTATCGGGCAGGGCAAAAAGGGCAAAGGCGAGCGTCCGGTAATGCTCGGGGGCTTCCCATTGCTGCAGATCCATACGCATTTTGTAGATGAGTTTCTCCAGACGTTTTTTTTCAACCAACAGGGCTTGCTCGGCCGCTGAAGGGGCTTGGGCAACTGCAGCCAGTGGCATCTGGAGTGCTGTTTCTGGCGGAATGGCCTCCATAGGCGGCGCGTCCGGCAAGCGTACGGGATATAGCACCCGTAGTCGATCTGAAGTGATACAGCTTTGCCACCAGGAGGCCGTGGCACTGCGGGCAGCCCATTGCTCCTGCACAAAAATTTGTGCTGACGGGGTAGTGGGCCGGTAGCGCGGCGCCATAAGCGGGAAGCACTGCGCTGGATCAGATAGGGCTTCGGCAAAAAGACGGGCTGGTGCTGGTGCTTGGTACCTGATACCCGGCAAAAAGCGCGGCGCTGCAGCAGCGTCAAGACTATCCCAGCGCATGGCCCAGCGGATTTTTTCCTCGGCATCGAGCAGGGCGAGATTGCCCCGGCCACCAAAACACTCGGCAATCAGACTCCACTGATCGACCCTTTTGCTGATATGGACCCGGCTGAAATCCAGGCGCACAATCCGATCCGCCCAGGGTACCTTGATATGGGTTATGGCAAAGCCCTTGAGGCGTTGCTGGAGCATCTGGCCACCCGCAGCGGGATCCTGAAAGACCGTGCTCTCAGTTGTCAGCCACAGCCCCAAGGGTGCGCGCTGGACGATGCAGGCCAGTATCTGTCTACCGCTATGCAGATATAGACCACCTGCTACTACGGAGATTTTCTGGACGTTTTGTCCCGCCAGTTGCTGCTGGAAAAACTGTGCAGCAGCAGCAAGCTGAAGCGTATCCATGAGCGACGCTTCAGCGCCGGGTCAGGGGATCGGTCACGGCTCCCGTACCGTGCAGCAGGTTCATCAGGCTCTCCAGAGCCTCTGCCGGTGCTTGCCGGGCATGATTCACCACGCAATCCGGATCTTCGGGTTCTTCATAGGGGTCATCGACGCCCGTAAATCCGGTGATCTCTCCGCGCAGAGCCTTGGCATAAAGCCCTTTGGGATCGCGTTCGGCGCAGACCGCGAGGGAGGTCGCCACATGCACTTCCAGAAAAAGTCCCCCGGCTTCTTCCACCAGACGGCGGGCTTCGGCCCGTGCCTGACGGTACGGAGAAATGGCGGCGACTACGGCAATGCCGCCATGGCGGGCCACCAGGCTGGCCACAAAGCCAATGCGACGGATATTTTCGTCCCGGTCTTCGCGGCTGAAGCTCAAGCCCTTGGACAGGAAACGGCGGATGATGTCGCCATCCAGCAAGGTTACGGCACGCTCGTCTTCGGCTTCCAGCTGGCGCACCAGCATTCCGGCCAGCGTGCTTTTGCCACTGGCAGATAATCCGGTAAACCAGATGACCAGACCGCGTCGGTCGGCGCCGCGATAGGCCTGACGCAGTATCCGGATGACCTCCGGCGGGGAAAACCATTCCGGAATATCTTCCCGGTTGGCCAGGCGCCGGCGGAGTTCTGTACCGGAAATGCCTGCCAGGGCTTCGCCATTGGCTGCACCGACCGGCACATATTGCTGGCGGATCGGAGAGTAGGCATATTCCGGCAGAAAAATTCCGGTAATCCCCATTTCGTCTGCGTGTTGGGCAAACAGTTCCTGGGCGGCGAAGGCGGGATAAAACAAACCGCCGCTGCTGGCGCCGGGATCGGCATGGCCGCGTCCGACAATAAAATGGGTCGCCCCAAAGTTGCGGCGAATCAGGGCATGCCAGAGCGCTTCGCGGGGGCCAGCCATGCGCATGGCCAGAGGTAGGGGAGACAGGAGCGCCTGACCCTGTGGATAATGATCCAGTACCGCGCGATATACCCGCATCCGGTAAGCGGCCTCGATATCGCCGGGCTTGGTCGGACCAATGGCCGGATGCAGCAGGAGTCTGGCGTCAGCGCCCGCCTGCTCCAGGCCGGCCTGGGTAACGGCAATATGGGCACGGTGCAGCGGATTGCGGGTTTGAAAGGCTACTACCGGATGCTGCCCGGACCAGTGCTCGCGCAGTTGTGCGGGGGTGCGATATTCCGGGGGAAATTCCACCGCCGCAGCGCGGCTGAGACTATGGGTGTCCCAGGCGCTGACGCTGCCGCCCACATACCAGGAACCCCGAGCCAGCAGTTCCGCCACCCCGGGATGGGCGCTGTCGGTGCTGCCATAAACCGCTACGGCCTCCTGCATTTTGTCAGGCTGATAAAGGTTGGTCACGGTCAGGGCCGCCAGGGGCGTTCCGTCACCGCGCTCCAGGCGCAGACAGTCTCCCGGGTGCAAGGATTTGCCCAGCGCGTCACTCACATCCAGAACAATGGGAATGGGCCAGAGAGTTCCATCGGTCAGGCGCATGGACTGCAGCACCGATTCCCAGTCGGCCTGGGTCAAAAAGCCGGTCAAGGGCGCAAAGGCCCCCGTCAACAGCAGTTCCAGGTCGCAACGCTGGCGTTGCGTCAAAACATGGACAGCAGCATCTTTCATAAGCCGTGCGTCAAGCCTCAATAGGGAAAACGGGCAGGTGAGCCAGGGCGATAACCTCCGCCCATTGCTCGGGATCACCTTCAGTGCAAATGGCAGCAACGGCAGCGACTTCGGCCTCGGCTTCGGCCATCAGAATGCGCATGGCCGCCAGGGTGGATCCGGTACTGACCACATCATCCACCAGGGCCACCTTTTTGCCCTGAATAGCAGCGCGGTCCTTGGCATCCAGATAGAGGGTCTGGGTTTTGCCGGTGGTGATGGACAGTGTCTCAGTGGACAAGGCTTCGCCCATGTAGGATTTGTAATTTTTGCGCAATACCACATAAGGTCGCGCACTATGTACGGACAGGGCATAGGCCAGAGGAATGCTCTTGGCCTCGGCGGTGACAATGACATCAAAGGCAATATCCGCCATGCGCTGCTGGAGGGCGGTGGCGGCGGCCTCGGTGAGTTCGGTATCGCCGAGAATATTCAGCACGGCAATGGCCAGGTCCGGTTGCACCTTGAAAAGAGGAAGATCCCGCTGCACGCCGTTAATCTGAAGGGGATGGCTACGGGGGGACAAATGTGTGGGGTTCATGAAAGCTCCTTTTGCGGCATTTTGCCACAGGGGGAGGGGGGTGGGTAGTTTTATGCTGTGTTTTTGGAGCTGGATGCACTCAAATGGCTTGGCTTCGTGGCCGTGGACTGCGCCAGTTCAGGCATCCGATTCCTCGCTGTCGCTTCTGTCATCGCACCCTGACTCTGCGGCGCTGGCGAAAGACCGCAGCCAGGGTTCGAGGTGGGCGATAGTAAAGGTGCCCGACTCGAACATCTGCATCATCTCGGCATAGATCTGCAGCGGCGCACGCTGCAGCCGCCAGCCATTGATGCGCAGGAATACGTCGGCCGTCGCAAAGGCAATGCGCTTGTTCCCGTCCACAAAAGGGTGGTTGACTGCGAGGCTTTCCAGCAGGGCGGCAGCCTCAGCCACGATGTCGTCGTAATAGCCGGTCTGCGGGCGGAACAGTGCGGCTTCCAGCGCCCCTGGGTCACGCAGACCCGGCGCGCCGCCATATCGCTGCATCAGCACCCTGTGCATGCCGAGCACATCGGCCAAGCTCAGGTAATCGTGCGGCACGGCTTACTTGGCCAGTTCGCGGTAGAGGCTGTCGAACTCATCCAAGCTGGACGCGAAAGAAGCCATCACGTGGTGGCGGGGGCGCTCCTTCTGCTGCCGGTCGATGTAGTCGCGCAGGGCGTCATCGAGCACCGCCTGGAACTGGCGGCCCTGACTTTCTGCGATCTGGCGCAGCGCTGCCAGCACATCGGGCGCGGCCTGGGAAGAAAACTTTTCGCGGACGGTGGTCGTCATGGCCATCTCCATCATGATGAATCTTGATATTTCATGATATAGCAAGATGGGAATGTTTGCCACCGAGTGAATGGCGTTTGATGACTAACCGCGTCACAAATGGTCGAAACCCCTGTGGCGCGGGGTGCTGCTGGTGTTTCTCACCGAGAGAGCAGTTCAACGTAGGCCTGGTAGCTGTAACTCCGGTTCTTCTTCTGCCCGGTCATCTCCGTTACGACGCCCAGATCCTCCAGAACTTTTACGGCCGCCGTTGCTGTGGGAAAGCTGGTGTCCAGTTGCTGCCTCACGCGCTCAATGGTGAAGCGCGGTATCATTGGCAACATCTCGAACAGTCGGTAGCTGGCCGGACCTGCCTTGGCGGATTGCAGCAAGCGCCTGCGATCTGTAGCCACCAGACTGGCGACCTCGATGATGTTTTTTTCCGCATCGCCAGCGGCTGTAGCGA